>DAISKN010000041.1:0-18023 GCA_036820975.1 Acidobacteriota bacterium
GGAGATTCGGGCCGGCACCCGAATGCTGTCGAATCCGGGAACGTGGCGGTAGAAGAAACGGTACGGGAGCGGGAGGGTCGCCGTGCCCCACCGAAACTCCGGCCCGAGAGACAAAACCACGGCGGCGGCAGTAAGCGCGATGCAGAAGAGCCAAAACAGACGATCGCGGCCGCGCCCCATTGCGACGCCGACCAGTGCCAGCGCAATGGCGCCGAACCCGGGAAGAAGCGCCTTCTCCGATCGGCTCTGGGACGGGACCCACCTTTCATAAGGGGGACGGTTGAACCGCGAGGGCGACAAATAGTCCGAGAGCGAAGCGGAGTAGTAGGCGACGTCCTCGTATCGTCGATAGAAGCCGCGCTCGCGGTTTCGGGTGTAGGGGAGGAGGAACGGAAGACAGAGAGCGGTCACGGCGGCAGCTCCCAGGGCGAAGAGAGCGATCTTCCGGCGATCGAGAGAGTCCCGGCCGTAGGCACCGAGCGAAGCGCCGAAGAGGACCATGGCGAGCGCCAGATACACCATGTAGTAGTTGCAGGAGAGCGCCTGAAGAGCCGAGAACGCCACGATTCCCGCGAGCTGGCGCCGTCGGCCCTCCCGAAGGAAGCGGAGAGCGCACCAGAACACGAACGGAAACCACTGCAACGTGAGGAGCTGGAGCTGGAGCAGATGACCGAAGCGGTAGGGCGCGGCGAGGAAGATCGTTCCCGATACGAGCCCCGCCCATCGGCTCCCGGTAATCTCGCGGACCAGGAGGTACATCCCGGCGCCGGAGAGCGCGAACGACGAGAGAACCGCGACGTTGTAGGCGAGGGGGAGGTTCCCGGTCACGGCGAACACCGGCCAGACGAGGACGGTGATCCCGAAGAGGTGCTCGGAGTAGGCCAGGGTGTCGGGGCGGGGGAAGAAGATGTTGGCGTCGAAGAGCGCGAGCGGATCGCGCGGCAGGATGTGAAAGCTCCAACCGAGCGCCCAGGCGTTGAGAAGGGTGTCGGGCGACGAGCTCAGCGCCGTCGCCATCCGCGGAAGAAGCGGCCAGGTGAGCCAGATGCTCACGAGAAGGAAGTAGCCCCAGGCGGCGGCATCGACTCGCCTCGATCTCATGAGCGGCTCAGCGTAACTTCATCGCCCCTCTGCTGCAAAAGCGGGCGCCCATCGGATAGACTGCCGAGCCCATGAGATGCCGCATGCTCGCCGCGTTGCTCCTGCTCTCCCCTTTCGCGAGGGCCGAAGAGAAAACGTCTCCCCTCTCCGAGCTCGAGTGGAGAAACATCGGCCCCTCGATCATGGGCGGGCGCGTCTCGGACGTCGAGGGCGTTCCCGGCGAGCCTTCGATCGTCTACGTGGGCGCGGCGTCGGGCGGCGTCTGGAAGACCGTGGACGGAGGCATCACCTGGAAGCCGCTCTTCGACGCTCAGCCGGTCTCTTCGATAGGCGACATCGCCCTCGAGCCCGGAAATCCCGAGGTCCTCTACGTGGGCACGGGAGAGTCGAACCTGCGGAACAGCGTCTCCTTCGGAAACGGAGTCTACAAATCGACGGACGGCGGCGCGAGCTTCCGGCACCTGGGGCTCGCCGATACCCGGCATATCTCCCGAATCGTCGTCGACCCGAAGAATCCCCTCCGCGTGTACGTCGGCGCCTTCGGGCACGCTTTCGGTCCGAGCCCCGACCGCGGGGTCTTCCGGAGCCTCGACGGCGGCGCGAGCTGGGAGAAGGTTCTCTACGTCGACGACCGGCACGGCGTCGCCGACCTCGAGATCGACCCTCGGAACCCGAACCTCCTCTACGCCGCGCTGTGGTATTTCCAGAGAAAACCCTGGACTCTCGAGAGCGGAAGCGAGTCCGGGGGACTCTACAAATCGGTCGACGGGGGAACGACGTGGAAGAAGCTCGAGAAGGGGCTTCCGCGCCTTCTCGGCCGGATCGGGGTCAAGGTCGCGCCCTCGCGGCCCGATGTCGTCTACGTCCTCGCGGAGTCGCGGGAAGGGACGCTCTTTCGCTCCGAGGATCACGGAGAGAGCTTCGTCAAAATCTCGAGCGACGTCGGAATCGTCTCTCGAGGCTTCTACTACGCCGACCTGCGAGTCGATCCAACCAACGAGAATCGCCTGATCACGCTTTCGGGCTCGCTCAACCGCTCGATCGACGGCGGCAAGAGCTTCGAGCGCATCTCGCGGAGCATGCACAGCGACTACCACGCCCTCTGGATCGACCCCGAGGATCCCGCGAGGATGTGGCAGGGTCAGGATGGCGGCACCGGTGTCTCGTACAACGGGGGCAACACCTGGGAGTTCGTATCGGTCCTCCCCCTCGGGCAGTTCTACTCCATCTTCGTCGACAACCGCGAGCCCTTCTACTACGTGGGCGGGGGGCTCCAGGACAACGCGACCTGGTACGGGCCGAGCCGCAACGGAGAGCCCTTCGGGATCCTTCCCGACGACTGGCGCGAGATCTCGAACGGCGACGGGTTCCAGGCGGTGTTCCACCCGGAAGAGCCGGAGATCACCCTCACCGAGTACCAGGGCGGCCGCATCGTGCGCACCGACAACCGCACGCGCGAGATCCAGTTCGTGAGCCCCTACGCTCCCACGATGGGCGGCGCGCCCGCGAGCGCCTTCGACGTCCGCTTCAACTGGAACGCGCCCATCGTGGCTTCGCCCAGGGACGGGAAGACGGTCTATTTCGCCGGCAACAGGGTTTTTCGCACGCGGGATTTCGGCTCCACCTGGGAGACGTTGAGCCCCGATCTGACCACGAACGACCCCGAGAAGCTCGGGAGCGCCGGCGGGCCCGTGTGGCAGGAGAACACCACCGCGGAGTACCACTGCACCATCGTGAGCTTCGCCGAGTCCCCGGCCGATGCGCTGGTGTTGTGGGCGGGTACCGACGACGGAAACCTTCAATTGAGCCGGAACGGCGGAGGCAGCTGGGAGAACGTCGTCGCGAACGTGCCGGGCGTTCCCGCGGGCACCACGGTGTCCCACGTCGAGCCCTCGCGAAAGGGTGCGGGTGTCGCTCACGTCTCCTTCGATCGCCACCTTCTCGACGATTTGCGCCCCTACGTCTTCCGCACCGACGATTTCGGACAGAGCTTCGTCGAGATCGGCCGGGGCCTTCCGGAGAACGCGTACGTCTGGGTCCTGCGCGAGGATCCGAGAAACCTGGATCTCCTCTACGCCGGGACCGAGCTCGGCCTCTACGCGACCCGGGACTCCGGAAAGAGCTGGGAGCGGCTCCATCTGAAGAATCTCCCCACGGTCGCGGTACACGACCTTCTCGTCCACCCGCGCGACAACGATCTCGTGGTGGGGACGCACGGCCGCGGGCTCTTCATTTTCGACGACGCCGCCCCCATCCAGCGGGTACACGAGGCGGCCGGGAAGTCCGTGCACCTCTTTCCCATCCGCCGGGCGGTGCGCTTCCAGGTGAAGCCGACGCGGTACGGAATCGGAGACAAAGTCTACGTCGGGCCCAACCCGCCCTACGGCGCCCTGGTGAGCTACTTCCTTAAGGAAGAAGCTCCCGAAGGAACGGACTTGAAGCTCGAAATCCTCGACGAGGCGGGCGAGGTCCTGAGGACTCTCGAGAACCTCCCGCGAAAGGCGGGCATTCAGCGCTCGAGCTGGGACCTGAACCTGGAGCCCCCGACGCCGCGCAAGCCACAGCCTCCGAAGGCCGAGACCAAGAAGGGCGAAGAAGCGGAAGCGGAACGGGGCCCCTCGGGACCGCGGGTGCCTCCCGGCCGGTACCGCGCGCGCCTCGTCGTGGGCGGGGAATCGCTCGAGGAGAGCTTCGAAGTGGCTTCGAACCCCGCCGCGCGAATCGCCGGCTCCGACCTCGCGGCCCAGTTCCAGATGACGAAATCGCTCCGGGACATGCAATCCGCGGTCAACGAGCTGCTTCGAAGCCTCGACGGCCTGAAGTCACAAATCGAGGAGCGGAAGACCGCGGCCCGGAATCTGAAGAAGGAGATCTCCGAGGCTCTGGAAAGGGATCTGACGGACAGCCTCGAGCGGATCGCCGCGCTCTCGGGCTCGCTCGTCATCCCCGAGCTCGAAGACCGTCCCTCGGTCGGCGAAGCTCCGCGGCTCTACGAGAAGCTATCCGATCTCTTCTCGAGCGTGAACTCCGTGAACGCGGGTCCGACCGAGGCCCAGAGGCGATACTTCGACGAGCTTTCGCGGGAGCACGAAAGGCTCGCCGGAGAAGTACGGACTTATCTCTCCTCATTGTCAGAGTTGAACGGGAAGCTGCGCGCCGAGGAGCTTCCCGTTCTCCTCTGGTGAAAGGGCGCCTCTATCTCGTGCATCAGTGCCGCGGGGCCCCACCCCCGCGGCCTGAAGACGTCGGCGAAGCATTCCCACTTGGCGGGCCGGGCTCCGGCGCGGTTTCGCCGAAGCGCTCCGCGCGAAGGCGAACGCTCCACTCGCGCAGGTTGCAGATGCATTTTCCGCAACCTGACTAAGGCTCCCGATCTTCCTACCGCGGCGGTGCCGGGCGGCGACGACGCTCGGAGCGAAAAAATCGCCCGACGGCAGCGGCATCGGTGTCGGGAAGATGTCGCCCAAATACTCCCCCGGGACTCTTTCTTCCACGGTCATCATTTTCTCCTTCGATGGCTATCCGACGAAGAGCCAGCTCTGTCTTCTAACGAGGTCGGATGAAGTCAGGTTGAAGAAGGCATGAACAAACGACAGACAAATGGTTACGACTCCATGACCGTGAGACAATGACCGGCGATTGGAGGTGACGATGCGAGGAATCGGAAGCGTTCTCGCGGCCGCGGTCTCGATTGGCGCTCTGGGATGCCAGAGAGACGCAGCAGCCCCAACGGATCAGAAGCGGATCGAGGCCCAGGAAATCGACCGGGTGCTGGCGGAGGCGGACGCCCTCCTTCTCGACGTGCGCGAGCCCGAGGAGATCGAAGAGCTCGGGACGATCGAGGGCTACGTCAACATCCCCATCGGGGAGCTCGAGTCGAGGCTCGACGAGCTTCCGCGGGACAAGACCATCCTCACCGCCTGAAACGGCGGTGGAAGAGCCGCGCGTGCCGCGGCCCTGTTGAGCGAGAGAGGATTCAAGGTCGCTGGTTTCTGCGGACTGAAGGATTACTCCGGAGAGAAGATCCATCCCAAGCCGGACTCCGGGAGGTGAGAACGGCCCGGAGCTTCTCCCGGGCCGAGGTTTCGAGCTGCCGGGTGCGTTCTCGGGAGAGCCCCATCGACCTTCCGATGGCTTCGTAGCTCGACTCGTCACTCTCGTCGAGCCCGAAGCGCATGGAGACGATTCGCCGGTCGCGCTCCGAGAGGCGCGCAAGAGCCAGCTGCGCGAGCTCCCTGGCTTCGGAACGCGCCGCGCGATCGAAGGGCGAGAGCGCGCTCGTGTCGGCCACCCGGTAAGAGAATGGCCGATCGTCCCCGCCGAGGGGCGCGTCGAGGGAAGTCATCGGTCGGAGGGCGGGAAGCAGATCGTCCAGGATTTCGCGGGGCACGCCGCTCTCGGCTTCGATTTCCTCGGTTCCCGGCTCGCGACCCGTCTGCTCCTTGAGACGCGCACGCGCGGAAGAGGCTGCGATCACCTCCGGCAGCCGGTAGCTCGGTATGCGCACCGCGCGCCCCTTGTCGGCCAGGGCGCGGATGACGCCAAGCTGAATCGCATGGGTCGCGAACGTGGAAAGACGCGTCCCGCGCGCGGGGTCGAAGCGGTCGATCGACCACAGAAGGGCGATGGCGCCTTCCTGAAACAGATCCGCGAGCTCCATTCCCTTGTGCTCGAAGCGCTTCGCGATCCAGGCGACGAGACGAAGGTTGTGGCGCAAAAGCCTGCCACGCGCTTCCTCGATCGCGGAGAGCTCGCGCGACAACTCCAATCCAAGGGAACTCGACAAGCGAGGCGACTTCAGGTGAGCGCGCGCTTCCCTTTCCGCCGCCAGGAGCTTCCTTCTGAGCCGCGGAGAAAGGGGTCTTCGATGGGCACGCGTAACCGACGGCTTTCGTCCGTCGAGCGCCCGGGCTATTTGCCGTCGGCTCTCCCAGATAGCCATCGCCAGCCGGCGTTCCTCCTCCGGTTGGAGAAGGGTCTTGCCGGCCACGGAGAATGCGTACTGAAGGTCATCGAACGAAGAGCCTTGCGTGGTAATCATTGTGTCTAGAATATATCTATCACAACAAATCGACGCATTCAACACAAAGGGGAAAAGCCTGTAAGCCTTTCTGTCTCCAGTAGCTCCAGGTACGCCGATCGGGCGTCCTCCCTGGGGACGATGTGAAAGCGGACGCGATCCCCGGGCAGGAGCTGGGCCAGCCGAGAAAAATCGGCGAGTGCCGCCGTCGCGATCTTTGGATAGCCTCCCATCGTCGCGCGGTCCGCGAGCATGAGGATGGGAAGGCCGTTCGGCGGAACTTGAATTCCGCCCTGCATGATTCCGTCGGAAACGAAGTCTCCCTGGCGGTGCTCGAGGGCGGGCCCCTCGAAACGCAGCCCCATCCGGTCCGAAGCGCTCGCGACGGTATAGGGGGAGGAGGCCAAAGTGGTGAGACCCTTCTCCGTGAAGTAGTCGTCCTGCGGTCCGAGGACGAGGCGGATCGTGGTCTCGCTCCGGCTGGGCTCCCGTTTCGCTCCCGGCCACTTCAGACCGGGAGCGGCGGCACGCCCGGATGCGAGAACGCCGAATCGGTCCCCGGCGCGGAGAGCTCTTCCTTCGAGGCCGCCGAACCCGGCGGTCAGGTAGGTCGATCGCGAGCCGAGTACTTCGGGCGCGTCGATCCCTCCCGCGAACGCCACGTAGGCGCGCGCACCCGAGCGGTGCCCCTCGAACCGGAGGATGTTTCCCGGCCGCAGGAGAAACGACGACCAGGTCGGGATCTCGAAGCGGCCGAGATCGTTTCTCTCGACGATCGCTCCCAGATCGGCGCCGGTGACCGCCGCGACGATCGGCCGTAGGGCGACGAGGCTCGGACCGGACACGGTGCACTCGAGCCCCGCGGCCCCGGGCTCGTTTCCGACGAGACGATTCGCGGCGCGAAGGGCGCGACTATCCGCCGCCCCCGCGACGGGAACGCCGTACCTCTGGTATCCGCCGCGCCCGAGGTCCTGCACCGTGGTCAGGAGGCCTCCGTCGAGAACCTCGAGGGCCGGGGCGCTCGAGAACGTAGGAGGCGTCTTGGTTTCCGGGCGATCCGGAAGGACGTCGACGGGCACGAAACGCACGCGGTCGCCGGGAACGAAGTAGCTCGGAGGATCGCACCTCAGATCGAAGAGGTCCCGGTGCTCGGCGCGGCCCAGGAGGTTCCATCCACCGGGAGTGGCCGAAGGATAGATCCCCGTCTGGCCCATCGCGATGCCCACCGACCCGGCGGGTACGCGCGTCCGCGGCGACGCTCTCCGCGGAAGGTCGAGTCTCTCATGGGTCCTGCCCATGTATGCGAAGCCCGGAGTGAAGCCAACCATATAAACGAGGTACTCCCGCTCGCTGTGAAGGCGCACGACTTCCTCCGACGTCGCGCCGATCCGGCGCGCCACGTCCAGGAGGTCCTCCCCGTCGTACACCGTCGGCACCTCGCGCAGCCTCGGAGGCTTCCGGTCGATGCCCTCGGCCTCCGGCCCGAGACGCCGTATGTGGTCTTCGATGGAATCGGCGGAGGCTCTTTCCGGATCGAAGAACACCAGGAGCGAGCGATAGCTGGGAACGGCCTCGAGATAGCCGTCGAACGGAGTCTGCAGGAGCGCTCGGTCGAGGGCGAGGACCCGGCCGTTCAGCTCCGGGTCGATGGCGTTTCCGAGCTCGACGACGAGGGCGGACTCCCCCGCGGCAAGAAAACGCATGGGCGCGGGATCAGGCGGAGAGGCCCTTGATCTCGAGGCCTTTCTCCTCGAGCGCCCGGCGCACCGCCCGGGCGTTCTCGAGCGCAGCCTGGTTGTCCCCATGAAGACACAAGGTCTGGGCCTCGAGGGGAACCACGGTGCCGTCGTGCGCGGTCACCCGGCGGGCGGCTGCGATCTCGACCGCCTGCTTCGCCGCTTTCCCGGGATCGGTGATGACCGAGCCCTGGATTCGCCGGGACTGAAGAGTCCCATCGGGGTTATAGACGCGATCGGCGAAGGCCTCGCCGGCATAGCGCAGTCCCTCGCCTTCGGCGGCCGCACGCATGCACTTCGAGGTCGCGAGTCCGACGAAGATCAGATCCGGGCTTACCCGGCGCACGCCGCGCGCGATGGCGCGCGCCAGGGGCTCGTCGTCCACCGCCTGATTGTAGAGGGCCCCGTGGGGTTTGACGTGGACCAGCGGCACTCCGTGGGCCCGGGCGAAGCCGAGGACCGCTCCGACCTGGTAGATCACGTCGGCCTCGACCTCTTCCGGGCTCACCTTCATCTCGCGGCGGCCGAAACCCCGGAGGTCGTGGTGGCTCGGATGAGCGCCCACGGCGACGCGATGCCGGGCGGCGAGGGCGACGGTGCGATCGATGATCCTCGGATCGCCGGCGTGGAACCCGCAAGCCACGTTCGCCGAGCTCACGAGCGCGAGAAGGGCCTCATCGTCGCCTCCGATGTCGTAAACGCCGAAGCTTTCCCCCATGTCGCAGTTGATGTCGATTCGGCCCATAGGCGGATTCTACCCGAGATCCCGGTGTAAGAAGGGGGATGTGGGGATTAGGGAGATAAGGGGACGAGTTGGAGTTGCATTGTCTCTTATCTACAAATCCCCCTGATCTCCACATCCCCTTTTTCCTACACCCACGGAGGTGAAGCCCGGATGAATTCTAAGTTAGAATGCGCCCTATGGGTAAAGGCGACCGAAGAACCAAGCGTGGAAAGATCTTTCAGGGAAGCACCGGCAAGACTCGCCCAAAGGGGAAGAGGAAAAAGAACAAGGCCGCGACCGCGGACAAGAAGCCGGGCTGACCCGCGTACGTGACTTGACGGCTCCTTCCCCATCCCGCAAAATGGGGCGAATTCACATCCCGGACTTCCGCCAAAGGAGAATCGTCGTGCGCAAGGCATTCCTTCCATTTCTCGCTCTCTCACTCCTCGCCGTTCCGGCAGCGGCCGACGTCACCTACGAAGAACAGACCACGATGGGCGGCATCATGCAGATGATGGGCATGGGCAAGCCCACCAAGTCCACGACTCGCGTGGCCGGTGACTTCATGCGCACCGACAACGCAGAGGAAGCGACGATCACCGATCTCGCGGGTGAGAAGATCATCACCCTGGATACCAAGAAGAAGACCTACTCCGTGATGACCTTCGCGGAGATGAAGCAGAAGATGGAGCAGGCGATGGCCGGCCTGCAGGGGAAGAAGGCGGAGAAGCCAGCCCAAGGGTCGGACGTGTCCATGAAGACCGACGTCAAGGTCACCGACACCGGCCGGAGCGAGACCATCCAGGGCGTCTCCTGCAAACAGTACCTCCTCGAGCTCGACATGAGCGTCAAGAGCGAGAAGGAACAGCAGTCGGGCACGATGTCGACGGTGACGGAAATGTGGATGGCCAAGGACGTCCCCGGCTCGGCGGAGCTGAACGCCTTCTACCGGCGAATGGCGGAGAGGATGGGTACCGCCACCATCGGCCAGCAGTGGGCGGCGAACGCGGCCCAGGGACCGGGCCAGGCCTTCGGCGGCGACATGCAGAAGATGGCCGACGAGATGAAGAAGATGGAAGGCCACGCGATGCGGTCGGTCATGTATATGGGCGATCCAGAGGCGGCGAAGAAGGAAGCCCTGGGACAGGCGCCCCCTCAGCCCGAGGGAGGCGGCGGCATCGCGGAAATGCTCAAGAAGATGCAGCAGAACCCTCAGGCCCAGGGGGGCGAGGGCGGCGGGGGCGTCATGATGAAGATCACGACCGAGACCACACAGATCTCGACCGGCGCCATCGACCCGAAGGTGTTCGCGGTTCCGAGCGACTACAAACTCGTCACCGGACGCTGACTCGACTTTCGCTCCTCGAGGATCCGGTCGAGCTCCGCCTTCAGGCGCGGAAGGATCTCGTCGTAGCGGAAGGCCCCGATCGATTCGGGGCCGCGCTTCAGGTTCACGAACTGGGGAGCGCACCACAATCCGAGATCGGCGTCATCCGTCTCTCCCGGACCGTTCACCCGGCATCCCATCACGGCGATGGTGATGGCGTGGGCCTGGGCGTAGCGCGTGATCTCCTTCACCTTCTGGGCGAGCTCGACGAACTCCTCGTTCTCGACGCGGGAGCAGGAAGGGCAGGAAATGATGTTGAGGCCCTCGTTTCCGAACTTCGGCACCGAGCGGAATCGCCCGGCGGCGATGTCCTCGAGGATCTCGAGGCCGACCTCGATTTCCTCGTGCTTCCTCGGGTTCGGAAGCGTGAGCGACACCCTCAGCGTATCGCCGATCCCCTGGGAGAGGAGCTGCTCGAAGGCGATGCGCGTCTTGATGATACCCTCCGGCGGTAGACCCGCCTCGGTGACCCCGAGATGGAGGGGAACGTCCCCTCGCTTCTCCGCGAACCTCCGGTTGGCTTCGACCACCTTCGCCGGGTCGGAGTCCTTCAAGGAGACGCAGTATCGGTCGAACCCCATCTCGTCGAGCATCTCCGCGTGCTCGAGCGCGGAGGCCACCATCGCCCCCACGGAGTCGTGCTCGAACTCCCCCGCCCTCGCGGGATCGATCGACCCGCTGTTGACCCCGATGCGGATGGCGCAGTCGTTCCCGGAGGCGACGTCCACGAGATAAGACACTTTGTCCCGAACGGGTTTCTGGCGCTCGTGGTGGTAGAGGTGGCCGGGGTTGTACCGGATCTTGTCGACGAAAGGAGCGACTTTCTCCGCGAGCCGATAGTTCTCCTGGAGATCCACGGACAGGTTGGCCTCGGTTCGATTCCGGATCTCGGCGACGGCTTCAGCGTCCTTGTTGCTGTCGACGGCGATGCGGACGATTCCCGCTCCCGCCCGCCGCAGCTGCTCCGCCTGCGCCGCCGTCGCCTCCACGTTCACCGTCTTGGTCGCGCACATGCTCTGGACCACAACGGGGTGAGCGGCGCCCAGGGTCACGCTCCCGATTCTCACGGAGCGCGTAGGGTTTCTTTTCGGCGTCATGGACCCGATTGTAGCCGGGCGGCAGCCCATTGGCCAGGGCTTGGCTCTTTACTAATTGATACGACTCGGCATAGCATGATTTCGCAGGAGGAGCTATGGAGAAGCGTGGCGAAGCCCGTCTTCAACCGGATGGCGCCATACGATGCACCGTGGTGTGGGACAAGGGCCGTGAAGACGGCTTCATTCATAACATCTCCTCACGGGGCGCGCTCCTCGAGGCTTCGAACGACTTCGGCATCAGCCGCGTCCAGCTCATCTTCGATTTCGAGGAGCTCGGAGAGTCCCTGAGCCTGGACGCCTCCATCCGCTGGCACGCGGTATCTCCGCAGAACGAGAACGATCACTACGGCCTCGTCTTCCGTTCGCTCGACGAGGACACCCAGGTCAAGCTGGAGCGGGTGATCGAAGCCCTGGCCGGCCGCTTCGGCGCCGCCTCCTGAGACCACTCTTCCGAAGCAGGACATGAAATACGAAACATTCGTCATGGAGCGCACCCAGTCGATCTGGGAGCACAAAGTCGAGATAAACCTGTCCGAGAGCGGGGTCACTCCCCTCACCCTCGGCGAGCTCCTCGAGGGCCGGGACATCCTCGACACCCGGCTGAGCTACCCGCCGACCCGCGGCACCGACGAGCTTCGCGAGCGCATCGCCGATCTCTACGCCGGAGCGGATGCCGAGAACGTCGTCGTCACCACCGGGACCGCGGAAGCCAACTACATCACCGTCCTGAGCCTCCTCGAGCCGGGAGACGAGGCCGTGGTGATGATGCCGAACTACATGCAGGTCTGGGGGCTCGCCCGCTCTCTCGGAGCTACGGTGAAATCCCTCGACCTGCGCGAAGAGCTCTCCTGGGCCCCGGACCTCGACGACCTCAAAAAGCTCGTGACCGGCAAGACGAAGCTCATCGCTCTCTGCAACCCCAACAACCCCACGGGCGCGGTGATGAGCGAGGACACGATGCGCGAGATCGCGAAGGTCGCCGGGGGCGTAGGCGCCTGGATCCTCACCGACGAGGTCTATCTCGGCGCGGAGCTCGAAGGCGACATCTCGCCGACGTTCTACGGCTGGTACGACCGGCTGGTGGTGAACTCCGGGCTCTCGAAAGCCTACGGCCTTCCCGGCCTCCGCATCGGGTGGATGGTCTCCGACCGGGAAGCCGCGGCGAAGCTCTGGTCGTTCAAGGACTACACCACGATCTCCGCAACCACCCTCTCCGACCGCCTCGCGGCGATAGCACTCGAACCGGGACGGCGCCACCGGATCCTCGAGCGTACGCGCCGAATTCTGAACGAGCAGCTTCCCATCCTCGAGGCCTTCGTGGCGCGGCATTCTGGCCACATCACGTGGGTGCCCCCGAAGGCGGGCGCAATCGCTTTCATCCACTACGACTGGCCCATCAACTCCACCCGGCTCTTCGAGCGGGTCCGCGACGAGAAGAGTGTTCTCATCGTTCCCGGGGACCACTTCGAGCGGGACTCCTACATGCGCATCGGCTACGGCTACGACGCGAAGAAGCTCGAAGCCGGCCTCTCGCGGCTCTCCGAGCTCCTCGAAGGGCTGTAGAGCGGGCATGGACTGGCTCGAGCGCCTCGCCGAAGAGAAAATCCTGGAAGCCATGGAGCGCGGGGAGTTCGACGACCTCCCCCTCGCGGGAAAACCGCTCCCGCTGGAATCGAACGGCTCCGTCCCCGAGGACCTCCGGCTGGCGTACAAGGTCCTCAAGGACGCGGGGTTTCTTCCGCCGGAGATAGAGATGAGGAAGGAGATCCTGAACCTGAGGGAGCTCCTCTCGACGGTCGACGACGACGAGGAGAGGCGCAAGCTCTCCAAGAGAATCAACGATCTCATGCTGAAGCTGAACCTCCTCACGAAGCGGTCTTTCGATCGCGACGACTACGAGGTCTACGTGAAGAAGCTGAACGAGAAGCTATCCCGGCGTTAGCGCCCCCCCAGGGAGGGAAGCAGGGAAGCGGGGAGGCGGCCATGAAGATTCGCGAAGCCCTGCCTCCGCTCCTCGCTTCCTTCGGCATCCTCTCCACCGCGGTCTCGGTCCTCGACCCCCTCCGGCCTCTCGGGGGCGTTCTCGGACCGCTTCTGGTCCTCGCGGCCCTCGGCCTCCGGATCCTTCGAAGGAAGGACGTGCGGTTCTACACCTTCGCCTCGGCTCTCGCTCTCGCCTGGGGCGTTGCCTCGGGAATTCTGATCGAGTTCCGCGGCGACTCGTTCTCCTACTTCGCCTACCTGCGCTCGGCGAGCTTCGACCGCGATCTCGACTTTCGAAACGACCTGCGGGAGCTCCACGGCGAGAACCAGCCGCTGCCCGAACGCAGAATCAGCGTCTTCTCCGCGGGACCGGCGGTTCTCTGGAGCCCTTTCTACCTGGCGGCGCACGTCTACGTCTCTCTCGACTCCATCTTCGGCCGCGGTCTTTACCAGAAGGACGGGTTCGGCCTTCCGTATCGGCGAGCGACTGCGCTCGGAACGGTGAGCGTCGTCGTTCTCGGAGGCTTTCTGCTCTTCTCCACCCTCGCCCGTGCTCGCGGGCCCGCCATCGCCGCCCTCGCCGTCACCGGATGCTTCCTCGCCTCCCCCATCCTCTACTACACGTTCTACGTGCCGGCGATGTCCCACGGGGTCGCCTCCGGGCTCGCCGCCTCGTTTCTGTGGGCGTGGGATAGAGCGCGGCGAGAGCCGTCCTGGAAGACGTGGACGCTTCTCGGCGGAGCTCTCGGCCTTCTCGCGGCATGCCGCTGGCAGGCCGCGGTCTACGGGATCCTGGTCGCCTTTCTCGTCTTCGAAGCGCTGCGTGAACGGCGAGCTCGAATCCATTGGGTAGCTTCGGCAGCGGTCGCCGCGGTTCTCGCCTTCACGCCGCAGCTTCTCGCCTGGCAGGTCTTCTTCGGCCGGGCCATCGTGCTCCCCCAGGGGCGGGGTTTCCTGGACCTGGCCTCGCCCCACTGGCTCGATACCCTCATCTCCGCCGACCACGGGTTCTTCAACTGGACTCCGCTGATGCTCGCCGGATTTCTCGGGCTCGTCGCCGGCCTCCGGCAATCCCCCCTTCTTCACGGCGGCGGTCTCCTGATTCTCGCTCTCACCGCCTGGGTCAACGGAAGCGTGCCTGATTTCGACTGGGCCGCCGGGGACGCTTTCGGCGCGAGGCGCTACAGCGAGGTCGTGCCGCTCATGACGGTCGGGCTCGCCTTCCTGCTCGAGCTCTCGTCGCGAGCTCTGCGGCGATGGCCTCTCCTCGCCCCGGCGGCGGCAATAGCCGCTCTGGTCCTGTGGAACCTGGGCTTCGTCTCGCACTTCCGCGCGAGAAAGTACCGCGACGCCGCGCCTGTCGACATGCTCGCGAGAGACCAGGCCCGCCTGCTGCAGGATCGCTCCGAGAGCGCGCTCGGGGCGATGGCCGGGGACGAGGGCCGCGCTCTCGCCTACAAGGTTTTCTCGGCGGAGTACTTCTATGCGGGCCTGAACCCGAGCGGGAGCATTTTTCTGCGATCGATCGACGAGAGATTCCTTTTGAGGGGATGGCATACGGGAAGCCGGCGCACCGCGAAGCGCACCTACCGCCGCGCCCTCTATCCCGAGGCCTGCCTCGCCGTGCCACTGGACGCGCTCTTCCCGCTTCGGGTGACGGTCTCGGCCCGGGCCCCCGACGGCCTCGGGCATCAGACTCTGGCGCTCGCCGTCAACGACCGCGTCGTCGGATCGAGCTCCCTCGGATCCGATTGGCAGGAGCTTCCGTTCGTGGTGCCCGAAGAGCACCTGATCCGCGGGAAGAACGACTTCTGCCTGCGATTCGGATTCGGGCAATCGGAACCGGAGGAGCCCCCGGTCGCGGCCCTGGTCGAGAAGATCCAGCTTCCCTGAAAGCGCTCAGGCCGCCCGCCGCTCCTGCCGGGCGCGGTACCTCATGTTGATGAACTCGATTGTGAGGCTGAACGCCATCGCGAAGTACACGTAGCCCCGGTTGAAGTGCTGCCCCGTCCCCTCAGCCACCAGGAGGACTCCGATCATGACCAGGAACGAGAGCGCCAGGATCTTGATGCTGGGGTGCTTGTCCACGAACTCTCCGATGGAGGCGGCGAAGGCCAGCATGACGACGATGGCGATGATGACCGCGATCACCATGACCTCGATGTGCTGCACCATTCCCACCGCGGTGATGACCGAGTCCAGGGAGAATACCAGGTCGAGGAGCATGATCTGTCCGATGATCGAGGCGAGCTGAGCGCTCCGGCCCGCTTTGGCGTCTTTGACGAGGGGATGCGCGGCCTCGACCTTGTCGTAGATCTCGAACGTCGCCTTGGCCATGAGGAACAGGCCCCCGAGGATGAGCACCAGATCCCGGCCGCTCACCTCGAAGCTCAGGACGGTGAACAGCGGCGTCGTGAGCTTCGTAACCCAGCTGATGGCGGCGAGGAGCGCCAGCCGGCTCAGGAGCGCTCCCCCCAGGCCCAGGCGGATCGCCTTCTTCCTCTCCGCCGGGGGTAGCTTCCCCGCAAGGATGGTGATGAAGATGACGTTGTCGATTCCGAGAACGACCTCGAGCGCGGTGAGCGTGAGGAGGCTTATCCAGGTTTCCGGCGAGGAGAAGAGTTCCAGCATGAGCGGGGAGACTACTCAGACTCGGCCGCCGATGCAAACCGCGGCGGCGAATCCGGGAACCGTTGCGAAATCCTTATCTCTTTCGTGGACTGAAGAAGGCGAAACGAAACGGGGCCGCCGCGCAGTCCAGCGCGGCGGCCCCTTTCGAGCGCTAATCGATGGCTAGAACCGGAACGCGAACAACATCTGCAGCGAGCGCGGATACTGCTGATTCCGCGGTTGGAGGTAGTTCGGGTTGAACAGCTCGCTCGCGCCGTTGTAGTTGTACTGCCAGTAGCCGTCGGCGTTGAGGAGGTTCATGAGGTTCGCGCTGATCTCGGCTTCTTTCGTCCCGCCCAGCGGGATCTTTTTTCCGATCTTGACGCCCAGGGTCCCGACGGCGGGCAACCGGACCTGTCCTTCGCCGCGGTTCTCGAAGGCGTTGCGGATCGTGGTGTTGAGTGGATTCGGCTGCGTTCCGCCTACCACGGGCACCCGAGCCGGACCGAACCGGGTGACGTCGGGATCGTTGGGGTCGAGGCGCGTGACCACCGGACCGGACCAGGGCCCGGCGACCAGGCTGTAGCTCACACCCACGACGAAGCCCTTGGGCGCGAAGTAGGTCCCGCCGAGCCGAACCGAGAAGTCGAGCCAGGTCGGACCATACGTCAGCGTCGTGCTGCCCGGAGGGGGAAGACTGTTGTCCTCGTTGTTCCCTCGCGGCATGTAGAGACCGTGGTTGTTCGCGAACGTGTCCGGCTGGATGAACCGCGCGGGGTCCGTCGGGTTCCAGTCGCCCTGGATGCTCTGCCACTGTTTGTTGATTCCCGCCATGAACTGGAAGTCGTTCCGGAGGTTCTTGGTCGCCGTGATCTCGAGCGCAGTGTAGTTCAGAGTCGACCAGCTGTTGTTCGTCTGCTGGTAGAGGATGCCGCGCGCGGGGTCGATGCGGCCGAACCCGATGAAGGGCTGTCCCGGACCATCCGGATAGATCCCGTTCACGTCCGTACGAGCATAGGTGTCCTGATACTCGCGGTTGATGACCGCCACGTCCACTGCGAGCTCACCCACGAACTGCTTGCGGAACCCCAGGATGAACTCGTCGATGAAGGGCTGATGGAGGTCGGGATCGAACTCGAATCCCCCCAGAGACGCCGTCACCTGAGGCGCCACGATCCTCGTCTCGAAGATCCCGTCGCCGTTGGCATCGTATTCGTCGATCTCGTCGGTTCGCCCGGTCGCGCCGAAGAGAGTGACGGCATCGCGCCCCATCACCTGCTCGTAGGCCCGCACGTAGCTCCCCCGGATCACGTTCCGGGCGTCCTTGGTGAGAAGGTAGGAAAAGCCGAGGCGAGGCGCGATGGCGGTATCGTTCATCCGGTCGATGTCGAAGATGTTGTCGTGCCTCTTGATGAAGTCGGCCCGGATCCCCAGGTTCAGCGTCAGGCGAGTGTGGGGCTTCCAGGAGTCCTGCAAGTAGATTCCGTAGTCGCGTTCCCGCGCCTCCCGCGTGAGGATGCTGGTCGGATTCCGATACTGCCGGTGGAACGGGACGGTTCCCGCCGATGGATCGTTGGGATCGATCTGGCGCACCTCTTCCAGGATGAAGCCGCCGTTGATGTAGTTCGAGAGCTGGTCATAGGTGTTCCGGGGCGCGCCAAAGAAACCGGTCTGGAACTCGTGGGAGCCTCCCCAGGCGTCCTTGTAGTACGTGAAGTCGGCCCGTACCATCGCCAGCGAGGAAGGCAGGTAAGCCTCGTTTCCATCCCCGCGGCCGCCGCCGGATATGAGTCGGCCGCTCCCCACGACTCGCCCGGCCGAGGGAAACGCGTTCTGATGGATGCGGACCTCAGGTCCTACGAGCTCACGACCCTCGTAGGTCGAGGCGTCTGAGCTGCCTTTATTGTTGTAACCCACGGTGATCTGCGAAGTCAGATTCTGACCCCAAACCGAGCTCAGCTTTCCGCTGTAGAGCGACCCACCCGTGGAGTAAATGGTCGAGTTCTGGGTGTAGTGGTACTCCCGGTCGCCGGTGGCAAACGCACGATCGTTCTGGTAGCTCACGCTCAACTGGTGATTCGGGTTGAGCTGGGCCGTCACCTTCACATACGGTTGAGTGGTCTCGGTGACGTTGTTGAAGAACTCGAACCCGGGGAAGAACGCCTCGAGGTCTGCCGCGTTCTTGGGCGTGCGGCTGATTCCCGCTTCGAGATCCGAGTAGCGTAAGGCCCCGAAGAACCAGACCTTGTCCTGCTGGATGGGCCCGCCGAAAGTGAAGTCGAGCTGATTCACGATGGATTTCATCGGGGTACCGGCGCCCCCGGTGTTGTCGCCGTTCCAGGATTCGGGCTGGGCACTGTAGACG
>DAISKN010000042.1:0-17999 GCA_036820975.1 Acidobacteriota bacterium
TCGAAAGCCACGTCGACGGCGCGACGATCCACGGGAGGCTCCAGGTTCCCCACGGCCTCGATCGAACGAAGAAGCATCCGGCGATCGTGGGATCGATTTATTCCAACACCGTGAGGAACCAGTGGGGCGGAAGGAACGCGCATCCCCTCTGGGGCCTGGAGCGCCACCTCCTCGAGAAGGGCTACATCCTCTTCAATATCGACATCCGTGGAAGCTGGGGACGGGGAAAAGCGTTCCGCCGGGGGATCGGGAAGAATTACGGGGGCATCGACGTCGAGGACATCGAGAGCGGCGTTGGCTACCTCTCGCGCCTTCCGTTCGTCGACAGCGAGCGCATCGGGATCTGGGGCTCGAGCTACGGAGGTCTTCTCACCTGCATGTCGCTCTTCACCAGGCCCGAGCTCTTCCGCGCGGGAGTCGCCGGCGCTCCGGCGACGAACGTCTTTCACGCGACCACGGGGGAGATGCGGGTGATGATGGCGCCTCAGGACGAGAGCGCCGCCTATGAAGCGGCTTCCGCTTATACCCGCGCGGACGGACTAGAGGACCCGCTCCTCCTGATCCACGGGATGAGGGACAGGACCGTCCTCTACCAGGACTCGGTCTTCCTCGTCGACCGATTGATGCGCCTCGGAAAGAACGTGGACTTCGTGAGTCTGCCAGATGCCGGACACGGCTGGGACCTCGAAGACATGCACGAGACGCGGTTCGCGTTCCGGAAGCTCGTCGAGTTCTTCGACCGCCATCTGAAGGGAGAAAGCCATGCCACGGAAGAATGACAACGCCCGCCGGACATTCCTGAAGACCGGCGCGGCGCTGGCCTCGGCCCTCACGGTTCCAAGCTGCGCGCCGGAAGCCGCGAAGGAGACGACGGCGGCTCCCGCAGCGCGGCCCGAGACGCTCTCCGCCGTCGCTGGCATCGTGCTTCCGGCCGGGACCCTCGGAGAGGAAGGGGTCCGGCGCGTCGTCGAGGGCTTCCGGAAGTGGCTCGACGAGCTCGAGCCCGTGGCGGAGCTCGACCACGCCTACATCGCAACCGACGAGATCCTCTACGGGCCGCCCGATCCGGAGCCGCTCTGGACGGCACAGCTCGAGGCTCTCGAGCTCGAAGCCGAGAAACGCCACGAGGCGTCTTTCGCCGCGATTCCGCGTGAGGAACAGGAGGCGCTGCTGCGCCGTCAGCTGCCCTCTACATCCGGTTCAAACCTCCCCGATCCGGCAAGAGCCCCTCATGTCGCTCTCGGTCTTCTCGCCTACTTCTATCACTCGAGCGCGGCCAACGACCTCTGCTACGAGCGGGCGATCGAAAGAACCACCTGCCGCGGCGTCGAGTCGGGAGCGGTCGAGCCTCCCGTTCGCAGGAGCTGAGCCATGGCGAGAACCATCGAGTCCGACGTCGTCATCCTCGGAGCGGGCATCAGCGCCGCGATGCTGGCGGAGAAGCTCAGCGAAACCGGAACCGAAAAGATTCTCGTGGTCGAGGCGGGAAACAAGATCTTCAACCTCGATGAGCGGACGGCCCGGCGGGAGCGTTTTCTCGCCTATGGAGAGAACCCCTGGCCGAACGATCACATCCGCGGACAGACGGCGAAGGGGATCACCTCGCGCACCATGGCGGTCGGAGGCCTCGCTCTCCATTGGGGCGGCACGACGCCGCGCTACACGCCCGAGGATTTCCGCGTTCATTCGCTCTACGGAGTCGGCTACGACTGGCCGCTCACCTACGACGACCTCGAGCCCTTCTACTTCGAGGCCGAGGAGCGGCTCGGAGTCGCGGGTACGCCCGGACCTCCCGAGCTCGATCCGCGCTCGAAGCCCTATCCGCTTCCTGGCTTTCCCCTCACCTACAACCTGACCGAGCTCAAGAAATGGGCGGAGAAATCGGGAATTCCCTTCTGGCCCAACCCGGTCGCGAAGAACACCGTTCCCTATCGGGGCCGCAACGTCTGCATGCGCTGCGACACCTGCAACATCTGTCCGACGGGAGCGAAGTACACCCCCGAGTTCACGTTCCAGAAGCTTCTCGAGGAGAAGAAGATCGAACTCGTCGAGCGCAACCTCGTGCGGAAGCTGGTGCTCGCCGAGGGCTCGGACCGCATCGACCACGCCGTCGCTCTCGACCGCGACAAGCCCGACGAGCCCGTCGAGATCCGCGGGAAGACCTTCGTCCTCGCCTCCGGCTACTGCTGGAGCTCGCATCTGCTTCTGCTCTCCGCGAGCGACCGTTTCCCCGAGGGCCTCGCGAACCTCTCTGGTCTCGTGGGGAAGTACGTCACCGGTCATCGGCCGGTCCATGCCTTCCTCGAGGTCCCGCTCCGGCTCTACCCCGGGATGTTCGAGGGAGACAGCCTTCTCTCGAAGCACTTCCAGCGCGCGAAGGCCGCGAAGTACGTGAGGCACGACCTGCGCATCTGGGAGTCGAGCTTCGGCAGGAACCCTCGGCTCCAGGACGATCAGGGCGCGATGCTCATGGGAGACGCGATCCTCGACGACTGGCGGAAGCGCTCGCAGGCCGGAGCCGCGCGGATGCGGGCATACTACGACGTCATCCCCGCTCGAGAGAGCGCCATCACGCTCGACCCCGAGCGGAAGAATCCCTGGGGAGATCCCCTGCCGCGGATCGACTTCGTCGACAGCGAATGGTCCAAGGAGCTGCGCGAGCATACCGAGAGCGAGATTCGCTCGGTCTACGAGAAGATCGCCGCCGCCGGGGAGGGAAAGATCCTGAGCCTCGAGGTGGACGACAAGACGTACGATCACCCGGGTGGAGGGTGCCGCATGGGCGCCGACCCGGCGGCGAGCGTCGTCGACCCCTTCGGCCGCGCCCACGACCACGAGAACCTCTTGGTCGTCGGCGCTCCGACCATCGTTTCCGCCGGCTGCAACAACGGCACTCTCACCTTCGCGGCGCTCACGCTGCGAACGGCTTCGGCGATGAGGGCATCATGAGAAATCGAATCCTTCTGTTGTCGTTCGTCCTCGCGGCTGGTCTCGTTCGGGCTCAGGAGCGCATCGTCCTTCGCGCCGGCCGTCTTCTCGATGGCGCTGGAATCGTCCTCGAGAATCGAAGCGTCGTCGTTGCGGGCGGAAGGATCCGCGAGATAAGCCCTGCCGGGCCCGGTGACTTCGACCTCACCGGCCTCACCGTCCTTCCCGGGCTCATCGACACCCACGTGCACATCGCCTCCCACTTCGACCCCGACGATCGGGTGCATCGGGAGGAGTCGGTCGAGACTCCGCAGGAGAACGCGCTCTACGCGGCCGAGAACGCGTACCGCACTCTGATGGCGGGAGTCACCACGGTCCAGAGCCTCGGGAACCTCGTCGACAAGCCGCTCCGCGACGCGATCGCCCGCGGCATCCTCCCCGGCCCGCGCATCCTGACCTCGCTCGAGAGCATCTTCGTCGCGACCGGCGACCCCGCGGCGATGCGCGCCTTCGTGCAGAAGCAGAAACGCCAGGGAGCGGACCTCATCAAGATCTTCGCCTCCGAGAGCATCCGCGACGGAGGCGGCCCGACGCTCTCCCAGGCGCAGCTCGACGCCGCCTGCGGGGAAGCCCGCAGTCTCGGCCTCCGGGCCGTGGTGCACGCCCACGGACCGGAAAGCGCCCGGCGCGCCGTCGCCGCGAGCTGCGACGTCATCGAGCACGGGGCCCTTCTCGACGCGGAGACCCTGAGCCTGATGGCGGACAAGGGAGTCTTCTTCGATCCCAACACCTATCTCGTCTTCCAGAACTACTTCGACAACAAGGCCCGCTACCTCGGGATCGCGAACTACTCCGAGGAGGGCTTCCGCCAGATGGAGAAGGCGGTGCCCTCGGTCCTCCAGGTGTTCAAGACCGGCCTCACGATGCCGAAGCTGAAGATGGTCTTCGGCACCGACGCCGTCGCCGGCGCCCACGGGCGGAACGTGGAGGAGCTCGTCTACCGGGTGGAGAAGGGTGGACAGGACCCGCACCAGGCGGTCGTCTCCGCGACCTCGCTCGCCGCGGAGTCCCTGGGGCTCGGGAGCTCCCTGGGAAAGATAGCCCCGGGAATGGAAGCCGACATCATCGCCGTCGAGGGCAATCCGGCGGAAGACGTCACCGCCCTACGGAGAGTCCGGTTCGTGATGAAGGGCGGGAAGGTTTTTCGAAATCACCGTTGAGAATGTTCCGGCCTCAGGAGGCTGAAGTTTTCTTCATCGCCTGGTGCAAGTCCCAATCCGCCTGCAGGTGCATCCAGAACTGCGGAGTCGTCTTGAACCTTCGCGCGAGGCGAAGAGCCGTATCCGCGGTAACGCCGCGCTTTCCGAGCACCAGCTCGTTCAACCGATTCACGGACATACCGAGCTCGCTCGCTGCCTCCACCTGAGTCAGCCCCAGTGGCTTCAGGAACTCCTCCCTGAGCATCTCACCCGGGTGAGCCGCAGGGCCCAGCCAGGCCGGATCACGAGTGATAATCTTCGCAGCAGACCTCGTAGGCATGATTCCCCTCCCAGCGGAACGTCAGGCGGAACCGCTCGTTCACGCGAATACTGTGGCGACCCAACCGATCTCCCTTGAGGCCCTCGAGTCGGTTTCCCGGGGGACTCTTGAGATCTGACAAACGCTAAGCCACGTCGAGCATCTTGATCCTAATCGGAAAGCCGCTCGACGCACGAGTGAGCGGAGTCGTTGGCCAACGCATTAGCGAATCCATCCTCCCCCCTTGCTCGAACTGTGGAGGAAGCCTCTTCAGCGAACGCGCGCGATGAGCATAAGTCATCCGGGCTCTCGGCTCTCCTCAGGGATAGCGCCGAGTTCGAGGAACATGGGTCGAGGCTCCGGTCGGTCCCCGAGCTGCCCCGACAGTATCGGGAACTCCAAAAACCCATAGCGTCGATAGAAGTCGATGGCCTCCGGCTTTGCGTCCACCACTACACCGGCGCACCCGTATTCATTCGCCATCTTCCTGGCCAGGACGAATACCGCTTTCAAAAGAGTAACCCCAACCCCACGGCCCTGAACGCGATCGTCTACTGCGAGTCGTGCGAGCCTGAGAACAGGCAAGGGGTAGCCAGGTAACCGTTTGCGCCGTGAGGGCGAGAGCTGTGCGACCTCAATTTCCGAGGGGGCGACGGTGGCGAAGCCTACGATCCTCCCACCCTCGACGGCCACGTACGTCGTGCCGATGTGGTGCCGGAACTGATTCTGGCCGGCATACTTCTGAAAGAAGCGGTCGAGATCGATGTTCCCCGAGTGGAAATCCGACCGCTCGTCCTCCGGCCGAAGCCTGCGAACGCTGACTGCCACGATACGCTACCGACTATTTGTCGGAAAACAGCTTCTTCATCGCGCTAGTAGGCCGGCGCGGCTTCTCGACACGCGCGTGAAGCACCTTCGCCGTCTCCTCGTCCACGAGGATACGAGGCGGGATGATGATATCGGCGGGCAGCTCACGAAGCGCCTGCAGGTGGTGAAGCAGCGCGTCTTCGATGAGGTGCGCCTTCTTGACTCCCCGAGCTTCGGTGTACCGCTCCACCATTTCCTTCGTCCGATGGGAAACGTATGCTGAAATCTGGGTTTCGACTTTAGCCATAATGCGATCTACACAAAACGTGATAGTTCTACAAAAATATAGACCAGCGAGCCGAAACATGTCAAGGCTCATCAGCGAGCCCCTTCAGTCTCGCCAGAATCGCTTCCTCGGTCTCAGGACGGACCTCGAGCGTCGGGCTCAGGAGGAAATCCCCCCGCTGGTGCTCCATGAAGATACCCGTCGTGTCGTGCGGACGCCCCGGAAGGAAGTAGTGCAGAATCTCGTGGGTGACAACCCGGGCGACACCCACGTGCCACGACACACCGGAAGGGCGTCCGTCGCGGATCGAGCTCGATCGAGCGGGGCGGAAGTCCATCGCGCGGGCGACGTCCGGATAGAAGAGGAAGACCGAGCCGGGCGAATCGGAGCCCTCCCGTGCCACCGTCGCCATCGCTCCATCCCGAAGGCGCCAGTCGCGGCTCGAATGCGGAAGGATCGCGACGATCACGGTGGGCCGCGCGGACGAGGAAGGAACGCTCGGGTCCGATGACCAGGTGACGTCTATGCCCATCTCCCCGAAGATCGCGACCACTTCCTTCGCGACATGCTTCGACTGGCCCTGCAGCTGGTTGTGGCCGTCGGCCAGGACGAGGTGAAATCCGGCGAACAGTCCGAGCGCCATTGAGAATCCGTCCATGTGTCGACCTCCAGGGCCGACGATAGGGACAGGCTCTCGACGAGTGAATGGATGGTCGCTGACCTTTCCGGGACCATTCGCTGACCACTGGAAACGGCTGCAAAAACTGGACTTATTGAAAGCGAAGATTTGGCGGTATACCGTATCGGCAACCGGGCCATGGCGACCGAGCCGTCTTCTCGACGCTTCTACTGCTTCGGGGACTACCGCCTGGACGTGCGCTCGGGGGAGCTCTACAAGGAGGGCCGTCCCGTTCGGCTCCCGCCCCAGCCCGGGAAGCTTCTCCTGCTGCTCGTGAGCGCACGGGGCGAGCTCGTAACCCGCGAGGACGTCCAAAAAGCCCTCTGGGGCGACGACACCGTCGTCGATTTCGAGCAGGGCATCAACAAGGCCATCAAACAAATCCGCGCGGCGCTCGAGGATCTCGCGGAAGAGCCCGTCTACATCCAGACTGTGTCGCGCCGCGGTTATCGCTTTCTCGGGGAAGTGCGGGTCGAAGGTCAGGAGCCGGAGCCCGGCGAGAGCGAGCGCTCGCCCTATCCGGGACTATCCGCCTACACGGAGAAAGACGCGCCCTTCTTCTTCGGACGCGAAGAGGTCTGGAGAAAGATCGAAGCGAAGTCGATCCTGGCTCTGATCGGACCATCCGGCGCCGGAAAGAGTTCCTTCCTGAGGGCAGGGGGAAGCTCGGGCAGGATCCATTCCCCGGGTGGGCGAAGTTCCCGGAGCAGTGAGTAAGCGTCCTTTTACTTCGGGCTAGGCCGACTTGGCCAGAACCTCGCAAAAGCTGAGAAGGTGCATGGCGCAGAATATACTGCGCGCCGCGGTACTGTCCTTACTCGCGGCCGAGTCCCGCGACGGTAACGCCGATCCGCGCGAGCTCGGGCCAGATCGCCTCGGGGGATTTCCGGAAGACGGTGAAGGCATCGGCCGGAATCAGAGTCCAGCTCCCCCGGGCGATCTCACCTTGAAGCTGGCCCGGCGCCCAACCGGAGTGGCCCAGATAGAGCTTCAACCGATCTCGGCCTTCCTTCTTCTTCAAGAGCGTCTCGAGAAGCTCCCGGTCGCCGCTGAAGTAGACGTCACCCATCACGCTCTTCGCGTCCGCGGGTGCATCGTCGCTCTGGAAGAGGAACATCAGACCGTCGAGGGCGACGGGACCGCCGAAGTTCAAAGCTGGATCCCCCGTCTCGCGGGCGTCGAGCTCGGAAAGCACTCTCGACAGTGGAATTTCGGTGGCGCGGTTGATGATGACGCCGAGCGTCCCTTCTCCCCCGTGGGCGAGAAGGAGAACGACGCTCCGGTGGAACGGCCCCCCATCGATGCCCGGCTTGGCCACGAGGAACACTCCCGGAGCGGGCGCGACCGCCCGAGGGGGCTGCGCGAGCGCAAGGGCTGACAGGATGAGGAGGCGTCCCACCATACTCATCATCATCTGGAGGGTCCGGAGGCCACACGGGAGAGCGCCTCGCGGAGAGAGCGCTCACCTTCCGAAAGAATTCTAGCAGCGATTCCGGTGACGTGCGCGACGGCGAAGCTCGTGCCGTGGAAATTCTTCTCCCGCGGAAGGACTCCCCTCTGCCGCGCCCACGGGGAAGCATGGAATCGGCCTTCCTCGAATCGAATCACCTCCCCTTCCAGCGCGTAGTCCGCAGCCACCGCGTGGAAAGCGCTTCCGTCGCTCGTTCCGGCGGCGCTCACGACCGCGACTCCTCGTTCCATCGCCCGCGCGCAGGCGGCGTCGAATGCCGCGTCTTTCTCCCGGTTGGCGCAGCCGAGGCTGAGGTTCATCAGATCCAGGTGCTCCTCGATTCCCCAATCGATCGCATCGAGGATCGCTTCGAAATGCGCTTCGAGCCTCCGGTGGAAGACGCGAATCGAGACGAGGGACGCCGACGGCGCGTGCTCCCGGATGGTCGCCGCGACGGCGGTTCCGTGCCCGAGGAGATCCTCCCAGGAGGAATCGCGCTCGACCCGACCGTCCCGGACGCGGATCCCGACGCCCCCCTCGACCGCGACCACTTGCGGGTCGCGGGGGTTGATGCCGCTGTCGACGATTCCCACGCGGATCGGGCGCGGGCTCACGAAGCCGCGACCTCGGAGCCGAAGAGCCGCTGGAACGTGCCTTCCTGGGACGAGAGGGTTTCGACCGTGCCCTGCTGTACCACCCGCCCCCCTTCGAGCACCATGACCCGGTCCGCCCTCGCGACGAGCGGGAAACGGTGAGAGAGGACAAGGACGGTGCGGGTGCGAAAGAGCGGCTCGAGGGCCTGGGCCAGGGACCGCTCGGTCTCGCCGTCGAGAGCCGACGTCGCTTCGTCGAGGATGAGAATCGCCGCATCCTGGAGCAGGGCTCGGGCGATCGCGACCCGCTGCCTCTGGCCCGCGGAGAGCTGGAGTCCGCGCTCCCCCACCCGCGTCAGGTAGCCCTGGGGAAGCGACAGGATGAAGTCGTGAATCCCCGCGAGGCGCGCGGCGCGCTCCACGTCGTGCGAGCTCGCCTCGGGACGCCCGTAGCGGACGTTCTCCTCGATGGACGCGTTCCAGAGAAACGTCTCCTGCTCGACGACCGCCACGTGCCGCCTCAAGTCCGAGAGCCTCAGCTTCCGCAGATCGACGCCGTCGAGAAAGATCTGGCCCTCGTCGGGATCGAGGCGCCGAAGGACGAGATCCGCGATGGTGGACTTCCCGACGCCGCTCGGTCCCACGATCGCTGTGACCCGCCCCGGCTCCGCGTCGAAGCTCACGTTCGAGAGCACCTCGCCCCCGCGCCGGTGATCGAGAGCCACCGACCGGAGCTCGAGGCGACCCGCTACCTGAGGAAGGTCGACGGGCTCCGGGGACTCGGTCACTTCGGGACGCTCGTCGAGAAGCGCGAAGACCCGCTCGAGTGAGGCGCGGGCCGCCTGGATCCCGAGATACAGACCCATGAGGCCCGAAACCGGAGAGAGAAGCCTCGCCTGATAGGCGGTGAACGCCACGAAGCTTCCCATGCTGAACCGGCCCTCGAGGACCCAGTAGCCTCCCAGCAGGAACACGGCGAGAGTCGAGATCGAGAGCAGGACTCCGGGAATACCCGAGGCGAGGTAGTTCGTGATCTGCCGGTCGAGAAGAGCCCGCACGAAGCGATCGTTCTTCTCCCGGAATCGGGACGCCTCGCGTTCTTCCTGGCGGGACGCGACCGTCTGTCTCATCCCGAGAAACGCCTCCACCAGAAAGCTCCCGATGTCGGCGCTGCGCTCGCGGACGTCGCGGTTCTTGTCCGTCACCCTCTCCCGGAAATGGTGCGAGATCCAGACGGCGGGAACGACGAGAGCGACGCTCACCAGGAACAGGCGGGGCTCCAGGTGGAGAAGGATGACGACGGTGCCTCCGAGGAAAACCAGGTTCGTCAGAAACGAGAGAAACGTGTCGGAGGCGATCCGCTGCACCTCGGAGACGTCGTTGTTGAGTCGGGACAGAACGTCTCCCATGGGAACCGAGGCATAGAACCGGGGCGAGAGGCTCTGGAGGTGGCGGAAGACCTCGTGGCGCATGTCGAAGAGCGCCTGCGTCGAGACCTGGATGTACCGGTAGCCCGAGAAACCGTTGAGGACGACGCTCACGATCGAGACCAGGAACAGAGCGACCGAAATGCGCACGAGAAGACCGTAGTTGCCCGCGAGGAACGCGTCGTCGATGAGGATCTTCAGGAAGTACGGCTGCGCGAGTCCGAGAAGCGTCCCCAGCATCGAGACCGAGAGCACGAGGCCGAGCTTCTTCCAGTAGGGAAAGGCGTAGCCGAGGGCGCGGCGATAGAGGCTCTTCGGACCCGACATCTCACGATCGAGGCGCCGCCGCTTTCAGGATCACTCGATCGCGAAAGCGGTAGACGCACTCGACCGCCGTGAACTTTCGGAAAAACTCCTCGTTCAGCTCCGGCATCCGGAGTCGACGAGAAGGACCGTCGAGATTTCCCCGGAGCCAGGGAGGTCCCAGGGTCTCGACGTCGAAAAGGACACCGTCCCGCCGCAGCACCCGGGACGTCTGTTCGAGGGATGCCCTCAGCCACTCGAGGGCCGAGGCGAGCGATCCGCTCCAGAGCTCCATCGCCGGCATGAAGACGCTGCCGACGGTTATGACCGATGCCTCGAGCTCCGGGAGGATGCCGTCGAACCCGAGGGCGATCGGAAAGGCGCGGATCTCCGCGTTCGGAAGGGTTTCGCGCACTCTCTCCACTGCCCGCTCGAGCTTCTTCTCGTTGGGCTCGACGAGGCTCACGCGGCCCAGGCGCGGATACGCCCGGCCGACGGCGCAGGCGATCTTCCCTGTTCCCGCTCCCAGGTCCACGAGGTGATCTTCGTAGTCCAGTGGCGGGAGTGAGATCACAAGCTCCCGATAGTGCTCGGGCTCCCGCTCGGGTCCGGCGGTCCAGGTCGTGTCGTGGAGATCGTACCAGTCGGGATGCTCCCAAGGTTCATCCCGAAGCGAGCTCGCCATGCTTCACTATAGCTCGGGTGAATCCCTCGGCTCCAGATAGCCCTCACGGTAGAGCCAGTCGACGGCGGCGAGGGCGCGCTCGAAACCAGCCGGCGATCGGCGCGCAGCCTCGAGAGCGTCTCCCGAAGAGACAACATCTTTATAGAGATCGGGAAGGCAAACCGGACCGAGGAAGCGGACGGGCCGTTCCCGGCCCGGGGCCACGAGGACCTCGCGTCGCTCGATGAAATCCCCTTCGACCACCGGAGCCTCCAGGATCGTTCCCGAACCCCTGAACCTGGAGCGCTGGGGAGGCGGCCTCGGTACCGGGGGTGCCGCCTCACTCAACGGCCCCTCCGAGCGCTTGCGCCAGAAGGGGCGGCGCTCGAATCGCCTCTCCTGCCGATAAAGCGCTCGCAAGCGTTCGGTGGTGATGCGATAGATGTCGCTCTCTCGTCGGTTGTAGAACTCCACCGCGTCGCCGGCTCTCTCGGGCCGCTCGAGGATGGTATGAGCGGCAACCGCCGCCAAAAGCGCCCCGTCCATCGCTTTGTGGACGCCGTGCGCCGACATCGGGTCGAGAAACGACGCGGCATCGCCGACGAGGAGAAAATCTTCGCCGCCGAACCGGCTCGCGTCGTAGGGAGTGACGTCGATCCCGCGAAGGGGGCCGATGAGTGGGGCGCCCGAAAGAAGCCTCGACACGTGCGGGGCACGCTCGATTCCGGAGGCGAACAGATTCACTCGGCCGGAGCCCGCGTCCACCGTCACGGTGACGTCCCGGAGACCGTTCGCGAGGGGCGCGGTCCAGATCCAGCCGTCCTCGAACGATTCGATCATCGTCGGCGGCGCCGTCTCTTCGGTACGGAAGTGGCCGGTGAGGGCCAATGTGCGGAAGCCGCGCTCCTTCTGCCGGTAGGATCGCGCGAGCACGCCGGAACGCCCGGTGGCGTCGATGAAGAACCGTCCTCGAAACTCCGCGCCTCCCACCGTTCGGACTTCGACTCCGGCCCGAGCGCGCTTCACCCGAGCGACGGAGTCGGAAACGAGACGCGCTCCTCCCGAAACCGCCGCTTTCCGGAGGAAGCGGTCGAACCGTCCCCGCCAGACGAGAAGAGAGCTCTCGCGCTCGGGAACCTCGGCCCAGGAGCTTGCTCCTCCCTGCATCTCTCCCCAGTAGACGAGGTGAGAAGGGGGTCTTGCCACCACGATCTCCGGCGGAAGGTCGACCCCGAGGGTGGACAGAACGACGCGAATGCTCGAGGGAAGACTCTCGCCCACGTGCTGGCGCTTTTCGTCGCCCCGGTCGGAAAAGTCGAAGAGCAGCACGTCGTGGCCGTACTGGGTGAGACGAAGAGCAGCGCTCGCTCCGGCGGGACCGCCTCCCGCGATCAGGACCTCGGCGCCGGTCGTTCGTCCCACGGAGCGAAGGTAGTTTAGCGGGTCCCGGCGCGCAAGGATCCGAACTGAGATTCGTACTCCACCAGAGCTTTCGCCGTGGGAAGTGCCGGCGGGAATCCCTTCCTCTCTTGGAGGTAGGGAGCCGATTCGGGCTCGATGGCGACGTCGGGCAGTTGTGGTAGTACATGTATCCCAGCTCGTTGTCCCGGCAGTCCATCTCTGACGCCACCTGACAAGTAACCACCGTCGTGAACCGAAGGGTCTCGCCCGCGAAGACGCCTATCTTCTGTTGAGCGCGGCCATGGATATCGTCGTAACCCAGGCGGTCGACGGGACCAAAGGCGTCCACGCCTTTCTGCGGAAGGCGCTCTTCCCGGAAAGTTGAGCCGTCCCCGGAGGCGAGGACTCCGTCGAGCTCTCTCTTCATTCAGCGCGTGGTAGACTCCTCCCCCTCCATCCAGGGAGGTGTCACCATGAAGAAGCTGCGCTCCCGCCTTTCCTATCGATCATCGCGATTCCGTCTCCGGCTCCTGGGCGCGAGCGGTCTCCTGGCCTTCCTGGCGCTCGCCGCCTGCGTCGAAGGACCCGAGCCCGAGGCGGCGGACCTCGTCATCCTCTCGAGGGATCTCTTCGACGTCCCGATGGAGGAGGTCAAGGACTTCGATGTCGTGACGACCATCGTCGACGGGAACGTCGTGTACTCGCGCGAGCCCGGCGGGGCCCCGGACGGCGAACGATCCCCGTGAGCCATTCCGCCGGCGGCTCGTCCTCGCAGGGCGACCTTTCCCAGCGCGCGGCAGCGGAGCAGCTTCACGATCGCCTGCTCCAATCGCTCGATGCCCTTCGCGAACTCGACCTCGGGGGGCCTTCCGTTGAGTCGGTGTCGCGACTTTCTTTCGCGCCCGGCGCCGTGGTGCTTCGCGAGGACGAGCCCTCGGACGCCGTCTTCTTCGTCCTGAAGGGCGTGGCGCTCGCGGTACGCCGGAGGGGAGGGGCCCGCCGCGAGCTCGCCCGCGTCGGCCCCGGTCAGTGTTTTGGAGAGCGCGGCGTTCTTCAGGAGGCGCGCCGCAGCGCCGACATCGTCGCCGAGACGGCGCTCGAGGTGGTGAGAGTCGAAGCCTCCCGTTTTCTCGCGTGGTGCGAGGAACGCCCGGAGATCCGGGACTTCCTCGGAGCGCTGGAGCAGGTCTACTGGCTCGAGGAAGGGCGTCCTCTCTCCGTCTACCGCAGCGTCTACGAGGGCCGCCTCTGCGTGAGCACCGTCTACGGAGACCTCGCTTCAGACGGCATCGTCTCGACCAAGGTACTGGGCGAGGACATTTTCGTCCTGAGCCGAGCCACGGTGCGCGGCGAGAGCGACGAGCGCGAGGTGGAGTTCTTCGCCTCGGGAAGAATGTGGCGCGCGCTCCACCTGGAGGAAGTCGTGCGATCGGCTTCCGGTCTCATTCAAGAGGCGAGCCTCGCGGGTGTCCTTCTGAGCGGCGTCGATGCCGACGTGGGCGCCATCTACCAGCGCGTCCTGCGGGGAGGCCGGTTGAACGCCGCCGAGCTGGCGCGTTTCCGAACGACGGGCCATCTCGGCGGGCACGGCCGTCTGTCGAGCGAATCGATCGCCTGTCAGTGCCTCGGGCTTTCGAGGGAGGCGGTGCTCGAAGCGGGGACGCGTCACGACTACCGGTACGAGGCGGTGCGAAGGGCGATCGGCGCCGGGGTCGTCTGTGGTGGCTGCGTGCCGGCGGTGCGGGAGCTGTTGCGTGCACAGGCTATCGAGGTACCGCGCGCATCCGGGACAACGACGGCGCCTGCCTGCGATCCGCCGACCGGAGCTCGCCCGCGTCTCACGGTGCGGCGTTTCGAGCCCCGGTACGATCCGAGCCCGCTCGCCGAGATCCGGGGAGATCACCAGGTTCACCTCATCGCCATCGGCTCTCTCGTCGCGGGTTGCGGCGAGCGTTTCATGATCGGAACGATGCTCCAGGCGGCGCCTTCCCTGCGCGACCCGGGGTTGATCCCGGACCTCGAAGCCTTTCTCCAGCAGGAGTCCAACCACGTATCGGCTCATGAACCGTTGAACCGATTGCTCGCCGACCGGATCTACGCCGATTGTCCGGCTCTCCAGGCCATGCGGAGGCTCGCTTTCACCCGGCTCGAGCGGGCCTCGCTGGGACTGAAGCTCGCGGTCTGCGCCGCCTTCGAGTTCGTCGCCGATTGTTTGTTCGAGCTTCACTTCGAAACCCGCAACGTTGGCGGAGGCGCTCACCACCCGGATGTCGAGGTCGAAAAACGTCTCGAGGCGTCGGGCGTCCTCGCCCTGTTTCTCTGGCACGGAATCGAAGAGCTCGGTCATCGCCACGTGGCCTTCGACGTCATGAAGGACCGCGGCGTCGGTTACGGCACACGCGCCTTCGGCATGCTGCTCACGCTCTGGGAGCTGTCCCGCGTCACGGCGCGCGTCTTGCCCGAGCTCGCATGGAAGACGACAAGAGGCAGGCGAAGGAGCTACCTGCTTCGCGCCCTCCTCCGTCCGGCGTTCGCGCGCCGCCTTCCTCTGAGGCTGCTCCGCTTCTTCGCTCCGGGATTTCACCCGAGCCGGCTTCGGTATCCTTATCTCGAGGACCTCGAGACGCTGGCGCCACCGGAAGCGGGCTGAACGGAAGGGGGAGGCTCTCCCAAAGTCCGTCCGTTTCGCGCGTCTTGTCGATGAAAGAGCGACATCGGAACTCGGCGCCTCCCACGGTGCGAATTTCGACGGCGCCTTTCGAACGGCTCACTGGGAGACGGCCGCGCACCCCCTCCGACAACGGCCTTCTCCCGGAGGAAGCGATCGTCCCCTGAAACACGTTGAAACGGCCGGCTGGACAACTATACATGCATCATGCATAATGCACAGACATATGGCCACAAAGACGATCTCACTGCGAATCGAAGCCTATGAGCGGCTGAGCGCTGCGAGGCGTTTTCCAGGAGAGTCCTTCAGCGAGGTGGTGCTAAGGGCCAGTTGGCCCGAGTACACCACCACCGCCCGAGAATGGTTGAGCCTCTGCCGCGAGCGAGGTCCGGTCTTCGCCACGAACGAGCTGGAACGTATCGACCGACTCAAGAGCACGGACAAGCCCCCGGAAGACAAGTGGGCGAAGCGCTAATCCTCGAGACGACGTTCCTCGTCGACCTCGAACGCGAACTCGCACGAGGAATACGAGAGGCGCCGGCCCAGGCGTTTCTCGAAGCGAGGCCGCTTGCGAGGCTCCACATTCCGTACACCGTGGCCGGCGAGCTCGCTGCGGGCACCTCCCTATCGGATCGAGCGCGATGGGAGGATTTCCTCGCGCCGTTTCATCTACTGGACGTTCATCAGGAAACGGCCTGGCAGTACGGCCAGATTTATCGCTATCTCTCGGATCAAAGGCTCCTCATCGGAACGAACGACCTGTGGATAGCGGCGACGGCTCTCGCCTACCGGATTCCCCTGGTCACGCGAAACCGGAAGCACTTTCGTCGCGTTCCGGGGCTGATGCTCGCGGACTACGGGTCGACGTCGGAAGACGAGCCGGTTCAGAACACGTAAGAAAACTTCAAGAACAACGTATTGCCCTGCTCCGAGCGTTCGCCGAAAGCCGCGGTTCCCCGCTCGTAGGCGACCTGAACCGTGCCGAAGGGCGGCCGATATCGCCAGACGAAGACCGCTTGCACGTTCTCGCGGTCGATGGCGCTGCTCGACTGGAAGAACACTTTGAAAAACAGGTCCGGGGTGAAGCTATAGACGCCGCGGAAGACGTGGATATCGGTCGATTCGTCCTCGGGATCCGGCACGAGGCGAAGAGTCGTCAGCTCGTACTCGACCGAGAGCGCGTCTCCGAATTTGCGCCGGAGCTCCAGCTGCCAGACGTCGAGGTCGGAGTCGAAGTTGCGGCCGAAGGTGTACGCCAGGGAAGCGGACTGGAACTCCCGGGTGTTGTAGCCGACGGAAACACGGTTGGAGCGATTTCGAAATTCCTTCTCGAAGACCTGGAGCTCGTCGTAGTAGTCCCAGCCGAGAGCCCACCGGTTCCTGAGCTCGACCTCGACCCCCTGATCGACGCGCCAGCTCCGGAGCGCGTTCTTCTGGCTCCAGTACACGTTGTAATTCGAGGAATAGGCGATCTTCTCGAGAAGCCCCCGTCGCACCCAGAAGTCCTTGGTGAGGGCGCTGTCCATTTCCCTCCGGTCGTCGTCGCGGATGAACCCAATCGCGTTGGCGTGGTCTCCGAAGCGATCCCCGAGGTGGGTGTAGCGAAAATGGACGTGGCTCGTCGACGTGTCTCGCGACGGTCTCGCGAAGAACGCCCATCGCCCGCCCTCTTCGGGACCATGAGAGCGCGCGAGCTGGCCGGTGAAGCTGAACGTCGGGGTGAAGTAGAGGCTGCTGTCGATGCCGATGGAGCCGCTATTCTCCCGTTCGAGGTTCCGATTGGCGGCCATGAGAGAGACGCTCGAACCGCGAGAGACTTCGGTTTCGAGGCGTGCCACCGTGTAGTTCGCGGACTCGGAGGTCGAATCGGCGCCCGGGTCGGACTGCGCGGTGAGCACCGAATAGGCGAGCCCGTCCCGTCTCCCGAGGGCCTTGGCGCCGAAATAGATATCCGAGATACGGCGGGAATAGAAAGTCCGGATCCGCTGCTGGTATTGCTCCGCGCCTTCGAGGAAGAAGGGTCGCTTTTCGGGAAGGCTCAGTTCGAAGCGGGTGAGATTGATCTCCTCCTGGTCGGCTTCGATGATGGCGAAGTCGGGATTGACGGTGGCGTTCACCCAGTCGCGCGGAGTCGGGGAATAACGCAGCTCGGCGCCCGCCTGATAGCCGGGCTCGATTCCGTCCTGATATTGCGCGAGCGCGGACGGGATGACTTCGTACTTCCGCCGGGCGGTGCTGAGGTCGAGCCCGGTGAGGGCACCGTACTGCGAGATGCGGAAGCGATGCTCGAGCGGCCCCGTCCAGAAGCTGGTCTCGAGAAGGCGCCTGGTGGTTCGTCCCAGGTTGAGCCCCCAGACCTGGCCGTCGCCGGGAGTGAAGCGCAGGATCACCAGAGGGATCGCGATCTCCGCGCTCCAGCCTCCGTCGATGCGCACGGCCTCCGTGTACCAGGTGGCGTCCCAGTTGTCGTCGACGACTCTCCCGTTGTCGGCCACCCGACCGTCGTGCTGGGTTCCGAGGAGGTTGGTGGCGAAGAAGTAGGCCGAGCGCCCGTCGTGGAAGGTGTCGAGAACCACCATCACCGAGTCATCCATCGAAAGATCGCTGTCCCTCCGGGTCAGCTGGGCGGCGATGCGGGACGGAACGGTGTCGTGACAGACGAAGCCGAAGTAGACGAATTCGTCGTCGTAGAGAAAGTAAGCTTCCGTCGTTTCCGCGGCGGGCTCGCCGCGGAAAGGCTCGAACTGCGTGAAGCCGGACGCCAGGCTCGCACCCCTCCACTCCTCCTCTCCGAGGGCTCCGTCGACGACGATCTTCCCCGCTGCCCGCGCGGCCCCCAGCTCGCCGGCCGCGCCGGGCGCCGCGAGCGCGAGGAGCGCCAGAGTCTTCAGGTACGTCATTTCTCCTCGGGTGGACGGAGCGCCGCGAAGCTCCGAAAGAGCAGAAGGTCGTAGAGGATCTTCAGCGAGCCCGCGAGGAAGAAGGGAGCGCTCATCCAGCCGGCGCTAGCGAGACACATCGCTCCCAGCATCGGAGAGAGAGAAGCCCCCGTACTGCGGGCTACCCCCGTGACCCCCGCGGCGGCGGATCGTTCTTCGGGGCGGACCACCGCCATGACGTAGGACTGCCGGGTAGGAACGTCCATCTGTGAGAGCCCAAACCGCGCGATCAGCAAGGCGACAGCGAGCCAGACCGTGGGCATCAGCGGCACCAGCGCCAGGAGAACGTTGGAGGGGATGTGCGTGAACACCATCGTGTTCACCAGGCCGATTCGC
>DAISKN010000043.1:0-2762 GCA_036820975.1 Acidobacteriota bacterium
GGAGCTCAAGGAGCTCATCAACACCTCCGAAGAGACGGGACTCGTCGCCGCCGAAGAGTAGCTTCGTTCGTCGCCTCGCGAGCCACCGCGGTAATGTAGAAAGAAGCGACCTCCCTCTTTGGAGAGGCAACGGGCCCGGAGGGCCCGTCCTCCCGGCGCGAGGAGCGCCGGGAGCGAGCGCCCCGAGGAGGGGCGCGAGCACTGAGGATGAACCCCGAGCAGACCCTCTACCGCCCGAAGAACAAAGTCCGCTTCGTCACCGCCGCGTCGCTCTTCGACGGGCACGACGCCTCCATCAACATCATCCGCCGCCTGCTGCAGGCACGGGGCGCGGAAGTGATTCACCTCGGACACAACCGCTCCGTGTCCGAGATCGTGAGCGCCGCCATCCAGGAGGACGCACAGGCGATTGCGGTGAGCTCCTACCAGGGCGGGCACAACGAGTTCTTCCGCTACCTCGTGGACCTGCTGCGGGAGAAAGGCGCTTCCCACGTTCGCGTGTTCGGCGGCGGAGGCGGGGTCATCGTCCCCCGCGAAATCCGCGAGCTTCAAGAGTACGGGGTGACGCGGATCTACTCCCCCGAGGACGGAAGGGTTCTGGGTCTGGCGGGAATGATCGACGACATGATGCGCTCGGCGGACTTCGCGCTCCCTCCGCTCGAAGGCGAGGTGGATGTCTCCCTCCGCGATCGCGCGGCCTCGGGGAAGCTCGCGAGGCTCCTGACCCAGGCGGAGATGAACGGCGCCGCGCTCCATGCGAGGATCGCCGAAGCACCCGGAGAGAGAAAGCGGGGAGCGATCGTAGTCGGCATCACCGGCACCGGGGGCGCCGGCAAGAGCTCTCTCACCGACGAGCTCGTCCGGCGCTTCGTGAACGATGCTCCCGATCTTCCGATCGCGATCCTCTCCGTCGATCCCACCAAGCGCAAGACGGGCGGGGCGCTCCTGGGCGACCGCATCCGGATGAACGCCATCGAGCGCGACAACGTCTACATGAGAAGCCTCGCCACCCGGGGCTCGGAATCCGAGCTTCCCAAGGCGATCGAAGCGGACATCGAGATCCTCTCTCGCGCCGGTTTCCGCCTCATCCTCCTCGAGACGCCGGGCATCGGACAGGGTGCGTCGGCGGTCACCAACGTCTCCGACCTCAGCCTGTACGTGATGACCCCGGAGTACGGGGCGCCCTCGCAGCTCGAGAAGATCGACATGCTCGACTTCGCGGACGCGGTGGCCATCAACAAGTTCGACCGTCGCGGGGCCGAGGACGCCCTCCGCGACGTGAGGAAACAGTTCCGCCGCGGAAAGCACATCGGCCACGAGGTCGGTGACGCCGAGCTTCCGATCTTCGGCACCATCGCGAGCCAGTTCGGCGATCGCGGAGTGGACGCTCTGTACCTCCACCTGCTCGGCCGGCTGCGGGAGGTCGATCCAACGTTTCCCGGGCGTCCCGCCGCGGGCCCGGTCGAAAAGGTCGGCCGCCGGAAGGCCATCATCCCCGAGAGCCGCGAGCGCTACCTCGGAGAAATCACCGAGCTCTTGAGGAAGGAGCGCGAGCGGATCGAATCCGACGTCGGAATCGCGCGGAAGCTCTACCAGCTCGAAGGCGCGGCTTCCCAGATCGAGGACCCGGCTTCGAAGGCGCTGCTCCGCGAACGAGCGCGCGACCTCCGCAAGGGGATCCGCGACGAAAGCTTCGGTCTCGTCGAGGAATGGCCGGAGCTGAAGAAACGCTACTCCGCCCCCGAAGTGACGTTCGAGGTCCGCGGGCGGGAGATCGAGGTCGCAAGCTCGACCGCGACCCTCAGCGGGTCGCGCGTTCCCAAGGTCGCGCTCCCGCGATTCGAGGACTGGGGGGAGATTCTGCGGTACCGCCTCCAGGAGAACCTCCCCGGCTACTATCCCTTCACCGCGGGCGTCTTTCCCTTCAAGAGGGACGAAGAGTCGCCGAGGCGTCAGTTCGCGGGGGAGGGCGGTCCAAGGCGAACCAACCAGCGCTTCCACTATCTCTGCCGGAACGACACCGCCAAGCGGCTCTCGACCGCCTTCGACAGCGTGACCCTCTACGGCGAGGACCCGGGAGAGAGACCCGATATCTACGGGAAGATCGGCGAAGGCGGGGTCTCGATCGCCACGCTCGACGACATGAAGGAGCTCTACGAGGGCTTCGACCTCGTGGACCCTTCGACCTCCGTCTCCATGACCATCAATGGACCGGCGCCGACGATCCTGGCGATGTTCTTCAATACCGCCATCGATCGAGAGGTGGAGCGGTTCGAGCGCGACCGGGGCCGGGAGCCCGACGCCTCGGAGCGGGAGAGCATCCGCCGGGAGACGCTCTCGACGGTTCGAGGCACGGTGCAGGCCGACATTCTGAAAGAAGACCAGGCGCAGAACACCTGCATCTTCTCGACGGACTTCGCCCTCCGGCTCATGGGCGACATGCAGCAGTTCTTCATCGACCAGGAAATCGGGAACTTCTACTCGGTTTCGGTCTCCGGCTACCACATCGCCGAAGCCGGGGCGAATCCCATCACCCAGCTCGCGTTCACTCTCGCGAACGGCTTCACCTACGTCGAGTACTACCTCGCCCGCGGGATGGGCGTCGACGACTTCGCTCCCAACCTGTCGTTCTTCTTCAGCAACGGACTCGATCCCGAGTACTCCGTCCTGGGCCGGGTGGCCCGGCGAATCTGGGCGCGGGTCCTGAAGCATCGCTACGGCGCGAGCGAGCGCAGCCAGAAGTTCAAGTACCACATCCAGAC
>DAISKN010000043.1:2772-10930 GCA_036820975.1 Acidobacteriota bacterium
GACGGTCGCTCCACGCGCGCGAGATCCAGTTCAACGACATCCGCACCACGCTCCAGGCGCTGACCGCGGTCTACGACCACTGCAACTCGCTTCACACCAACGCCTACGACGAGGCCATCACCACCCCCACCACCGAGTCGGTGCGGCGGGCGATGGCAATCCAGCAGATCATCCAGAAGGAGTTCGGGATGACGAAGAACGAGAACCCGCTCCAGGGCTCGTACGTCATCGAAGACCTCACCGATCTGGTGGAGGAGGCGGTGCTGGCGGAGTTCGATCGGTTGAACTCGCGAGGCGGAGTTCTCGGGGCGATCGAGCTCCAGTACCAGAGGAGCCGGATCCAGGAGGAGTCGCTCCACTACGAGCTCAAGAAGGACAGCGGCGAGCTTCCCATCGTGGGGGTGAACTGTTTTCTCGATCCCGACGAGGACGCGACGGGCAAGGCGGAGCCGGCGGAGATCGAGCTCGCTCGGGCGAGCGGGGAAGAGAAGCAGGCGCAGATCCGGCGCCTCGCGGCGTTTCACGGGAAGCACCGGGGGGAAGCCGAGGCGGCGCTCTCGAGGCTGAGACAGGTCGCGCTCACCGAGGGGGGCAACGTCTTCGAAGAGCTCATGAGGACCGTTCGGGTAGCGAGCCTGGGACAGGTGACGAACGCCCTGTACGACGTCGGAGGCCGCTACCGAAGGGCCCTATGAGCAAGCGCTATCGGATCCTCGTGGCGAAGCCCGGCCTCGACGGGCACGATCGCGGCGCCCTCGTCGTCGCCCGGGCGCTTCGGGACGCGGGGATGGAGGCGATCTACACCGGGCTGCGGCGGACTCCGGAGGAGATCGTGGATGCGGCGGTGCAGGAAGACGTCGACGCCATCGGGGTCTCCATTCTCTCGGGTGCTCATCGGCATCTGCTCTCGCGCATCGTCGAGCTTCTTCGCGAGAAGCGCATGGACGATGTTCTCGTCTTCGCCGGCGGCATCATCCCCGACAAAGACATCCCCATTCTCGAAGAGATGGGAGTCGAGAAGGTGTTCCAGCCGGGGGCCAGGACCGACGAAATCGTGACCTTCCTCCGGCAACGGCTGGCGGGGAGAAAGCCGGGCTCATGAGCTCGAGGGAGGGAGGAGTTCCAACGTAAAGGCGCCCTTTTGTCTGTGCGTTCTTCCGGGTCCTGCCTTAGCTCCCCTTTCGCATCCTCTTCGTAGACAAGGAATTATCTAGCCTCCTCGGTTGACACCACTTTTCTCGCATGTTACCATCTCAAAAAACTCTCGATCTCTGAGCAAATCCGACGTTGCGTTTCGCAGACCAAACACGGGCCAAGCCTTCGGGAGCATCCAGGCGCCTCCGAATTGCTAGGGCGGGCCTCGCCGAAGCCCGAAGGGCGGAGGCGGGAAGGAGGGGCGATGGGACATAAGATCCTGCTCGCTGACGACAGCATCACGATTCAGAAGGTCATCGAGCTCACCTTCTCCGACGAGGATTTCGAGCTTCACACGGTCGGCAACGGCCAGAAGGCGATCGACGAAATCCGCTCGATCATGCCTCATATCGTGCTCTGCGACATCATCATGCCGGAAAAGAACGGCTACGAAGTCTGCGAGTTCATCAAGTCCAGCCCGGATTTGAAGCATATTCCCGTCCTCCTGCTGACGGGAGCGTTCGAGCCGTTCGATCAGGAGCGCGCCCGCACCGCGGGCTGCGACGGATTCCTCGCCAAGCCTTTCGAGCCCCAGACCCTGATTTCGAAGGTGAAGGAGCTTCTGGTGCGAACCCCGGCGGCCGCGCCCGCTCCTCCTCCCCCGCTGGCGCCCAAGCCGTTTCCGACTCCCGCGCCTCCGAGCCCGCTCATGGATATGGACGAGCGGACGGTCATCCTGCCTTCGAGCGCGGGCGGAAGTCCTGCCGCGCCCGCGAGAGCGCCTCACGTCGCAGCCGCACCCCTGCCGCCTCCGCCGGCTCCGGTCGCCGACTACGGGTCTGGATTCGACGACGCATTCGCCATCGAGGCGGGAGAACGGGAGCTCATGATGGAGCCCGGCGACCACACCGTCCTTCTCGGGGGCCGCGAAGGGCGCCCGGCCGCCCCCTCCTCCGCGGGAGACGACATCTGGGGCGCCGTCGAAGCCCCTGTGACCCCCGAAGAGGAAGACAGCTCGACGGTGTTTATGGCGCCGCCTCCGCTCGGAGCGCCTCCGGCTCCAGCTCCGGCTCCTCCCGTCACGTCTCAGGATTACGAAGTCCAGTACGAGTCCGACGACCTGGACGCGACTTGGCGGATGCCAAACGAGGGCGGTGCCGGGTCGACGCCGACCTACCAGGGCTTCGAGGAGTTCGCGGACGCGCCCGTCTCGGCGGCATCGGCCTTCGTGCCGCCGCCGCCGATCCCCGAGGCGCCGGTGATCGCGGAGACTCCTCCGCTCGAGATGCCGCCGCCACTCACCCCGCCGGCGCCCGAGCCCGTCTTCGAGCCTTACGATCCGTTCGTCGCCGCCGCGCAGCACTCCGCGGCTTCCTTCGAGCCCGTCTCTTCGCTCGAAACCGACCAGACGGTCGACTCGGCGTTGGGCGGTCCCGACGAGGCTTTCGAGCGGCTCGCGACCGGCGCGGCAGGAGCCTTTGACGCTTACGGCGAGCCGGAGATCGTGGCCCCGAACGAAGCTCCCGTGGCGGAGCCGGAGCCGGTCTTCGAGACCGACGCCGCCAACGAGCCCTTTCAGGAGCCGTTCGGTGAGCCCTTCGACGAGCTCGATACGGGCGGTGCTTCCGAGGTCCCGGAGCCGCCGGCGTTCACCACCAGTACCGCTTCGCCCGCCTCCGCGCCGGTTTCGCCGGCTGCGCCGGTTTCCACGGGCGCGCCGGTCTCGTTTGACGACGCGCTCATCGACAAGGTCGTCGCCCTCGTCGTGGACAAGCTCTCCGAGAGGATCGTCCAGGAGATCGCCTGGGAGGTCGTGCCCGATCTCGCCGAAGGAATGATCCAGAGGGAGATCGACGCCCTCAAGGCCAAGCTCTCGAAGGTTCCCAAATAGCCTCTCTCGGGAGCCGGCTTCGGAGCGCGGGCTCGACCTGGGGCCGCTTCATCCTCGTCGTCGACGAGACCGACTCGACCAACGTTCTCGCCGCCTCTCTCGCGAGAAGAGGCGCGCCCCATGGGAGCGTCTTCCTGGCGAAGGCGCAAAGCGCGGGGAAGGGACGCTGGGGCCGGAGGTGGGAGTCGATCGAGGGCGGCCTCTATCTGTCCCTGGTGATTCGACCGGAGGAACCAGAGGCGGAGACCCGGGATCTCGGCGTCCTTCCACTCACCGCGTCGGTCGCGGCCGCCGAGGCGCTCCGCGAATCGGCGGCGATCGCGAGCGAGCTCCGCTGGCCGAACGATCTGTTCTTCGCGGGCCGCAAGCTCGGCGGAATACTTTGCGACTCGAGCTTCGTGGGTCCAAGGTGCGAGTTCGCGGTGGTGGGAATCGGCGTCAACGTGAATCAGTTCGCGGGGGACTTTCCCGGAGAAGTCTCGTCGCGCGCGACCTCGGTGCGCGCGATTCTCGGCCGCGAGATGGATCCGCTCGAGCTCGGTCTCTCGATGGTCCTTTCTCTCGAGCGTTGGTGGGAGCGGGAGAGCCGGCCGCGGATTCTCCAGAGGTGGCGGGAGCTCGCGGGCAGTCTCGAGGGCGCGCGGGTGCGGGTGGTGCCGCGCGAGGGAAACGCTTACCCGGCCCGGATCGCGGGGCTCGCCGCCGACGGCGGACTCGAAGTCCGTCTCGACGACGGAACCGCGAGGACGCTGCGGTCTGACGACGTTCACCTTCAAGAAGACGCGGACGGAAGCTATTACCAGGAAGTGGAGAGCTACTTCGTCTCGCGCCGCGGCAGTCCGTTGTTCATCACTCCCGACGAATGGGACCTGGTGTTTCGCTGGGAGCAGATGGGCGTCCCGCTCGACGTGGTGAAAGAGGGCATCGACCGCGTGTTCGAGCGGCCGAAGAGCCTTCTCAAGCCGCGGCGACTCGGTTACTGCCGGCAGACCGTCGAGGCGGCGTTTCGAAGGTTTCGAGAGTCGAGCTTCGGGAGTCGGGCGGTCGGGACGGCGAAGGAGGATGCCGGGGCGGAAGCGCATCTCCTTTCGATGTCCTCAGCGCTCCGGGAACTCGCCGCTCTGTGGTCGGAGAAGGAGAAAGAGCTCTCTCTCTTCCTCGAGCGGGCATCGGACGCCGTGAGGTCCCTGTCCGCGCGGGTCGATGAGGCACCGGGCGAGGTAGAGCGCGAGCTTCAGGAGCTCGGCGGGAAGCTCGTCGTCGAGCTCGAGTCAGTGGCGGGAGACTCCGCGCGCGAGGAGCTGAGGCGGGAAGCGGAGTCCTCGCTCGAGTCCTACCGGGACCGCATGCCGGAGAAAATCTACATGGCCGCTCTCGAGAGCGGCTATCGGAGGAGGTTGCGCAGAAAGCTCGGCCTTCCGACGCTGAGCCTCTATACGCGATAACCCATGGCGGATTTCGAGGTTCGGATCGAGAAGATCGTCGCCGGCGGGGATGGGCTCGCGCGGCACGAGGGCCGGGTCGTCTTCGTGCCCGGGACGGCGCCGGGGGAGCGGCATCGCGTGCGGACCCTCCGGGAGAAGACGGACTACGCGAGAGCGGCGTCCGTCGAGATCCTCGAGGCCTCCGCCGACCGCCGAGCTCCGCCTTGTCCGTACTACGAGAGCTGCGGCGGCTGCCGGCTCATGCATCTTCGCCCCGAGGCGCAGCTCGACGCCAAGCGACGAATGCTGGTCGAGGGCGTCGAGCGCGCCTCCCGGGCGCCCTACGAGAAGCCCCTCACGATGCACTCGGGGAAGGATCTCGAGTACCGCAACCGGCTTCGGTTCCACGTGGCCTTCGTCGCCAACCAGGCGATCGCGGGCTTTCGCCGGCGCGAGAGCCACGAGATCGTGGACATCGAGCGTTGCCTTCTCGGAACGGAGACGCTGAATCTGGCGTGGCAGCGCATCCGCCGAGAGCTCTCGGAGAATCGTCGCCTGGCCCGAAGCCTGGTCGGGGTGGAGCTCGAAGAGTCGACACACGAGCCAGGGCGGATTGCGGCGAGATTTCTCGTCTCCTCGAGCGATGGTCTTCGAGCGTTCGAGGAGGGAAGGCGCGAGGAGCTCCTCACGGAGCTCGGGCTCGAGGGTATGGTCGCCGCCGTCGCCGACGATCGCGGCGGCGGGCCCTGGATCCGGGCCGGCCGGCCCTACGTGGAGCACCGGGTGTCGGGCCTCACTCTCCGGCAGTCGGTCGGGAGCTTCTTCCAGTCGAACCGGTTCCTCCTCCAGGATCTGGTGTCGAGCGTCGTCGCCGACTCGGGGGAGGGGAGCGGGCCGCGCGGGCTCGATCTGTTCTGCGGAGTGGGTCTCTTCGCCATTCCGCTTTCGAGGAGGCTCGAGAACGTCGTCGGGGTCGAGAGCCAGAGCCTCGCCCTCAAAGACGCCCGCGAGAATGCCGAACGCGCGGCTGCGGACGAGCCTGGTCGGAGCGCCAGGCTGCGCTTCGTGCGCGGAGACGCTTCGGAGTACGCCGCCCGGGCGAAGCTGTCTCCCTCCGACCTGGTCATCCTGGACCCCCCACGGGGAGGGCTGTCTCCCGCTCTCATCGAAGCCATGGGCGCGAGCCCGGTTCGCGCGATCCGATACCTGTCCTGCGACCCGCCCGCCCTGTTTCGGGACGGCGCGCGGCTCGCCGCCGAGGGTCTCTCGCTTGCGAGCCTCGAGCTCTTCGACCTCTTTCCGAACACCCACCACTTCGAGACCCTCGCGATCTTCTCGCGCTGAGCTTCGGCCAAACTTGCCATCCTCCCCAGCGGGGACCATACTAGGATCGTCTCGTGAAGCTTCCGAGCGCCACTTCCGGGACGATGCGAAAGGGAGAGCCAGTCATGCCTTCCAGGCATTCCAGGATGAAAGCTTCGATGCTTCTCGTGTCGACGCTCGTCGCGACCCTCGCTTCGGCGCAGTCGGTCGTCGTCTTCGTGGACGGAAACCGGATGGAGGTCCAGAGCTACGAGGTCAAGGAGGGACTCGTCCTCCTCAAGACCAAAGAAGGCAAGCTCATGTCGGTGCCTCGGTCCTACGTAAACCTGGTGGCGACCGAGCAGGCCAACCGGGGCGATCAGGCCAATCAAAAGAGTCAGGGAGCCTCGGCGCCCGCGCGGCCTCCCGCGCGAACCCCGCCCGCGCCGAAGCCGCCGGATCCTCAGGCGCTCTCGAGCGAGACTGTCGAGCCGGAGCCGCCCGTTCGCGCCCCCGAGCCGACACCGCCGCCGCCGCCGACACCCGCAGCCACGGCGCCTCCCCCGGAGAGCCCCAATCTTCCGGTGAGTCCTCCACCGGTCTGGTCCAACGAGGAGCTGCACGTGAGCCTCGTCGTGCCGTCCGCCGCCTGGGTGATCGAACAGATGCCGCCCTCGTTCGACGTCGCCGCCTCGCTCGCGAACGCCTCGACCGAGGCCAAGGCGACTCTCGCGCTGATCCGCCAGGAGCTTCGCGGCGCCGGGGCATTCCGAAACGTCGTTCGCGACGTCGAGCGATCGATCTCGCAGGCCCCCGGTTATCGCGAGATTGCGAATGGAGCCCTGACTCTCGATCCCTACACCGCCCACGAGTTCCGCTTCGTCAAGGATGCGGGCTTCGTCCCCGTCTTCAATCGGCTGGTGATCGTGTACTCGCGGGATCTCGCCTACGTCTTGAGCCTCACCTGCCCCGAAAGCAGGACCCAGGAGAACGAGGCCGATTTCGAGGCGCTGGTCAGAGGGCTCGTGGTGAAGAGGGCCCGGAAAGATCTGACCTTCTAGACTCTCCGGACTTTCGACACGGATCTCGCCCGCGGGAGCGGGTGTGAGCTTGCGCTCTCCGGCGGTCGCGCTCGCGGCGGCCTTCATTGCCGGTGTCCTTCTCTCCGACCTCTCGAGCCCTCCTCCGGCCCTCGCGGGATTCGCGGCGGTTGCGCTGCTCTCAGCCGCTGCCGCTCTGAGCCGACTCCGGAAGCTTCTCCCATCCGTCCTCGTCCTGCTCGCCTACAGTCTTCTGGGTCTCGCGGCGAGTGAGGCGCGGGCTCTCGCGTCGAAGCGGAGCACTCTTCTCGCCGCCTACCATCGACTCGGAGAAGAATCGTTCGAGGCGGCGGCGCGGATCGAGGGTCGACTGCGCCGCGAGCCCGAGCTCGGGCGCGACGCCGCCCTGCTCACTCTCGACGCCGAGACCATCCGGGTGCGTGGAGACACTTACCGGGCCGAGGGCGGCCTTCGCGCGAGGGTCTCGGGTGAGCGGCGAGACCGCCTGCGGGATCTCGCGGCCGCCGATCGAATCTCCCTGTGGGGCAAGCTCGGCGAGCCTTCCTCGTTTGGAAACGAAGGAGGATTCGACGTTCGCCGCCACTTCGAAAGGCAGCGGCTCGACCTGACCGCCTCGGTGAAGAGCGCGCTCCTGGTCGAGAGGGAGGAGCCCGCTCGCTCGTTCCTCCGGGTGTCCCGCCTGAGGGTCGCCGCGAACAGGAGGCTCGAGGCGGCGCTCGGCGATCCTTCGAAAGATACCCTCGGCGTCGTCGTCGCTCTCATCACCGGAGATCGGGAGCTCCTCAGGCCCGAGCTCGAGGATCTCTACCGCGACGCGGGCATCTTTCACGTCATGGCCATCAGCGGAGCCCAGGTGGCGATGGTCATCCTCGTCTTCTACTTCCTCCTCAGGCGCCTCGGCGCCTCCGAGGTGGCGACGCTCTGGACGCTGCTTCTCGTGGTCCCGCTGTACGCGGCGTTCTGCGGAAGCGGTCCTCCCGTGGTGCGCGCCGCGCTCGCGGCGTCGGTAGTTCTCGGGGCGCGCCTCCTCAGCCTCGATCGTCCCCACGTGAACGCTCTGGCCATCGCCGCGCTTCTACTGCTCCTGTGGGAGCCGCTCTGGCTGGAGGACCCGGGCTTTCAGCTCAGCTTCGCGGCGATGGCCGCCATCCTCTGGCTCTCCGAGCCCCTCGCGATCCGGCTGCGGCCTCTCGGGCTCCTCGCTACGCCGCTGGCGGTCTCGATCGCTGCGCAATCGGTCGTCCTTCCCATCACCGCGTGGCACTTTCACGGACTCACCTGGGTGGCTCCGCTCGCGAGCCTGGTCGCGGTTCCGCTGTCGGGGGCGATCGTGATCGTCGGCCTCG
>DAISKN010000043.1:10940-17964 GCA_036820975.1 Acidobacteriota bacterium
GATCCCGCTCGCGGGCGTTCCGTTCGTCTCCGGCCTCCTGAGCCTCGGAGCCCACGCGGCGGTCTGGCTCCTGACGGCGACGGCCCGCCTCGCCTCCGATCTCCCGGGGGCGACCCTTTCCGTGCCCCGGCCCTCCTTCCTCTGGATTCTCGCGTATTACGGAGCCCTCGCCTGGCTCCGTCACGGACGGGGACGACCTCGTGCCTTCGGCCTCCTCTCCCTGAGCGCGCTTCTGTTGGCGCTCCCGTTCGGCAGGGGGCATCCGGTGAGCGAGCCCGGACGTCTGACGCTGACCGCGCTCGACGTCGGCCATGGCGACGCGATCGTCCTCTCCCTTCCGGAAGGACAGCGGGTCCTCGTGGACGGTGGAGGGCTCCCTGCCACCTCGTTCGACGTCGGAGCCCGGGTGGTTCTTCCCTACCTTCTCGATCACGGCGGCCGGAGGCTCGACGCCGTGGTTCTCACTCACGCCGACTACGATCACATCGGGGGGCTCGTCGCCATCGTCGACTCGATAGACGTTCGAGAGATCTGGGAAAGCGGATCTCGGTGGGAGCGGCCCGCCTATCGCCGGCTACGCCAGACGGCTCGGGGTCGTTCGGTCGGGCTCCGCCGGTTGCGGCCGGGAGAGAGCTTTCACTGGGGCGGTGTGCTCTGGGAGATTCTGGCCGCGTCCGGAGCCCCAGGATTGGAGTCGCCGGCAAACGAGAACGACCGCTCGATCGTCATGCGGCTGACGCTGGGAGAGTCGAGCGTTCTGCTCACGGGGGATGCCGGTGAGGGTGTCGAGCGCGCGCTTCTCGCGCAGGGCATCCCGCTCGATGCCGATGTATTGAAGGTGGCGCATCACGGAAGCCAGACCTCGACGAGCGCGAAGTTCCTCGACGCGGTACGCCCACGCTTCGCGATCCTGTCGTCGCGCCAGAACTCGGGCTGGCCCCTCCCCTCCGCGCCGGTTCTCGACCGCCTGCGCGCGATGGAAATCGCCTACGCCCGCACCGACGTCGACGGAGCGGTCACGGTACGACTCGACGCACAGGGAGGAATCGAGGTGGAAACGTTCCGGGGACGGGGAGAAAACAAAAAGGCGGCGGAGTAGGCGTCACTCTACCGCCTTTGCGTTTGTTTCTTTGCTATCTCCCATAGTCGATCGAGCTCCGTCATATCCGCGTCACTCACCGACCGATCCTGGGCCTTGAGCGCGCTCTCGAGATGACGGAACCGCTCGCTGAACTTTTCGATCGCGCTCGAGAGGGCGACCTCCGCGTCCACGTCGAGGTGCCGGGCGAGGTTGACCAGGGCGAACAGGATGTCGCCCATCTCCTCCTCGACCGCCGCGGGGCTACCCGAGGCGACGGCTCCCTCCAGCTCCTCCAGTTCTTCGTCGAGCTTCGCCTTGACCTCTCTCGCCGACTGCCAGTCGAAGCCGGCTTTGGCGGCGCGCGAGGAGATCTTCTGCGCCCGGGCGAGCGCGGCGAGCGACCGGGGAACGCCGTCGAGGACCGAATCTTTCTTCTCCTTCTCGCGTTCCTTGATCTCTTCCCAGCGTTCGAGCGCCTTGCCGGCGCTCGAGAGCCTTTCGGTCTCGAACACGTGCGGGTGCCGCCGAACAAGCTTGTCGTGGATCCCGCGGATCACCTCGTCCATGCCGAAGAGCTTCTCCTCGGCGGCGATCTGGTTCACGAAGACGACCTCGAGCAGCAGGTCGCCGAGCTCCTCTCGAATCGCCGTCATCTCGCCGCCGTTTATCGCCTCGACGAGCTCGTAGGCCTCTTCGAGAATGAAGGGGCGCAGCGATCCGAGGGTCTGCTCGCGATCCCAGGGGCATCCGTCCGGAGCTCGCAAACGGGCCATGAGCCGGAGAAGCTTCTCGAGCTCGTCACCCGCGGGCATCGAGATCCACGATTCGTGTCGCTAAAACCATGAGAAGACGCGAGATAGGACCGGACCTGTCTATTGATCCACCCAAATCGGCATGTTATCTTAGCTTATTGCCCCCGGCCTTGGACAAGATCGCCGAGACCCGATTCCAGCGGACCGGGACCATCATCATTTCGAAAATAAAAACCGGCCCTCACCGGGCGCCTGTCGGCAGAAATCATGAGCGAGCACGAGGAGCAGAGTAAGGGCTTCAAGGTCACCGACCGGAGATCGTTCACCCGGGAGGGAGATCGCATCGTCCAGCAGGAGGAAGAGCGAGAGGCGATCGATGTCGCACCGGTGGCGACGACGGACGCGCGCTTGAGCGCCGAGTCCGCCTCAAGACTCGAGCCGCTGTTCCTGGATCTCCTCAGCCTCCTGGCGACGCAAGCGTCTCTCGCGCTGGGCTCTCCGCACCCGATGACCGGTGAAGCTCACGACGACCTGGAGATGGCTCGCACGATGATCTCGATGATCGAAGTCCTGAAAACCAAGACCAAGGGCAATCTTGCCCGCGACGAGGAACGAGCCCTCGACGAGATCCTCTATCAGCTCCGAATGGAGTTCACGAAAAAGGCGAAGGCCGCGAAACGCTAGTGCCGTTCTCACGCGCTCCGATGAAAGCGGCCCGCGAGGTTGAGGCGCGAAACTTGGGGAATTCCGAAAAGAGACCGCGGCGGGTGACCGCGAGGCTGGGCCTGGTGCTCCCGATCCTCGCCGCCGGGATCCTCCTGGCCGCGATCGGGCAGGGTGCGCAGGGCGGTCAAGGGGAAAAGGATCCGCCGGTCTCGCTCCACACCTCCTTCGATTATTTCTGGCGCCGGTATCTCGTGGCGGTGAGCTCCGGCGACGCCGACACCGCGAGCCGCATGCTGGAGGAGCTCCGAAGGCTCCGGGTCGAGCGCAACGCCTTTCATCTCCACGATGTCGGAATGTGCTTCGTGTATCAGGGGTTCGCGCATATCGAGGGCGGGAACCTGGAAGAGGCCCGGAAGAACTTCGACATCGCGCGGGAGCTCGCCCCCGATCTGCCGACGGCCTACTGGGGCCTGGCGCGGCTGTCGGAACGACAGGGCATTCTCTCCTACCCGAGCTCGATCCTCTATCGGATCCGGGCGCAGATCCGCGGGCTTCGCTCGGAGCGCGACGGTCCCTTCGCGAGCTGGAACCTCCTGTTCCTGGTTTTCTCCACGTTCGCGGCGTCGTTCTTCCTGTTCGCCGGGATCATGGTCTACCGATACGGGCCGCTCGTTTACCACGATTTCCGGGAACGGCTCGGCGCAACCTGGGGGCGAAGGGCCCTCCTGGCGGCGACGCTCGCAGCCCTGCTGTTTCCGCTGATGCTGACCGCCGGTCCGGGATGGCTCGCGCCTCTCTGGCTCGCCGTCACCTTCGGCTACCAGACGACGAAGGAGCGGGCGGTGTCGGTCCTGGGACTCATCGTTCTCCTCAGCGCCGCCCCTTTCGCCGAGCTCTACTCGGGATGGGCGAAGGCGTCGTCGAATCCGTTGTACCAGGCGTCGCTTTCGAGCTTGACCGGCTCGTTCGATCCCGCGGACGTCGCTCTCCTCCGGCAGGCGGCGAAAGAGCACCCCGCGGATCACGATCTCCAGTTCCTCCTGGCGACGCAGTACAAGAACCTCGGCGACTACGAGCTCGCCGCGGATCAATACCGGAGGATCCTCGACGCCTACCCCGGCGATCTCGACGCCCGCATGAACCTCGGGAACATCTACTTCGCTCAGCTCGACTGGGAGGGGGCGCTCGTCCAGTACAACCAGGTGCTGGGAGCGGACGACACCAAGGCCAAGGCTTACTACAACAAGAGCCTCGCCCACGCCGAGAACTTTCAGTTCGCCGAGCGGGAGGAAGCCCGCCTCCGCGCCGAGAGCCTCGACTCCGCGGGAGTCGCGGCCCACGAGAGGCGCACCGGGGACTACCGGGTCGTGGAGGACGCGCGCCTCGACGAGATGGAGATCCTCTCGAAGTTCTACGGCCTCTCGCGGGGAATCAGCGATGCTCCCGCGGGCGGCGGCCTCGGACTGTCTCTGTTCGGGAGCTGGGGCCTTCGCTTCGTCGTCGCCCCGATCCTGTTCGGCGCCCTGATCGTGGCTCTCGAGCTGGTATTCAGCGATAGAAAGCTGACCCAGAGGTGCCGGAAGTGCGGGAGCGCTTTCTGCGGACGGTGTCAGATCGGGACCGGACGCAAGGGCCTCTGCACCCAGTGCTATCACCTGTTCTTCATGAAGGACGGCGTCTCGGCGACGGCGCGCAACGACAAGCTGACTCAGGTCCAGAGGGCGAGCCGCACCCGCGGGCTCCTGTTCCGGGCGCTCTCGATCGTCGCCCCCGGGGCGGGCCATATCAGCGAAGGAATGCCTCTCGTCGGCATCCTTCTCCTGTTCGTCTGGATCCTGGGAGGCCTCGCGATCGCTTTTCGCGGCTCGCTCTACGCTCTTCCCGACGGTCTCCTGGGGCTCGGGTCGGGCCTCCCCATCGTGCTCCTGGCGATGATGGCGTTGTCGCTCGCGGCCGCGAACTTCCTGGTCCGCCCCGCTCGGGGGCGCGGATAACTCATGGCTCTTTCCGGCACCCTCAAGGACTTCGCCCTTCCCGACATCTTCCAGCTCATCGGGATGCAGCGAAAGACCGGCCTTCTCACGCTCGAGAACGATCGCGAGACGGTGACGGTGGTCTTCGAGCAGGGGATGGTGGTGCACGCCGACTCCACCGTGCGCCGGCTCGACGACCTCCTCGGGAGCGTGCTCGTCCGCCAGGGGAAGATGCGCAAGGACGTGCTCGAGGAAGCCCTCTCGAAGCAGAAGGTCTCGATGCAGCGGCTCGGGTTCATTCTCGTGAGCCAGGGCTACATCAGCCGCGACGACCTGAAGGGCGCGCTCTCGGAGCAGGTGCAGCAGATCGTCTTCCGCGTGTTCCGGTGGAAGTCGGGCCGCTACCATTTCGATCCCGCGGCGGAGGCCGACTACGACCGCGAGAACGTCCAGCCGGTCTCGACCGACCATATCCTCATGGAGGGAATTCGGCGGGTCGACGAATGGCCGATCATCGAGAAGCGGATCCCCTCGCTCGATTTCGTTTTCCGCCCCCTGGTGCCGGTGAAACAGATCCGGGTCGAGGAAGGGCCCAAGGAGGGCGGAGGTCTCGAAGCGGCGCTCGGAAACCTCGAGGGCGGCGGCGGCGGAAGCGCGAACGCCACTTCCGAGGTGATGATGGGGCCGACGGAGCTCTCCATCTACAAGCTTCTCGACGGCCAGCGATCGATCTCGACGCTGATGGAGATGACGGGACTCTCCGACTTCGACGTCTGCCGGACGCTCTTCGATTTCATCGACCGCAACCTGGTGGCGCCCGCCGGGCATGAGCAGGCGGCAAGGTCTGTTGAGTCCGGGCGGCGGGGCCCCGCTCCCGTGCCCGGCGAAGGCACGGGAACCATCGCCCTCGCCGTCGTCCTCGTGCTTTCCCTGGTGGGTCTCGTGGTGTCGGCGACGACGCCGTTCCGGGTGCCCGCGAGCCCGAGTCTCTTCCAGGAAGAAGCGCCCGCGATCCAGGCGAGCCGCGACATGGCGCGCATGCAGCGCGTGGCCGAAGCCCTGCGTATCTACTGCCTGACGTTCGGGAACTATCCCGCGAGCCTCGACGATCTGGTGAACGCCAGCCCCTCGCTCCTTTCGACCGAGGACCTGCTGGCGACGAACGGCGAGAGATTCCGTTACCAGGCCGAAGAGGGCCGGGTGGTGCTCGAAGCTTCCAATGCCTCGGGCGAGCCGTACTTGAGCATCGCGCGGGAGATCCTTCCGGGAGAGGTTACCCTTGGGGGCGCCGCTCCGGTAGGATCTTCGAGCCCGTGACCGCCCGTCGAGGCCGGCTCGGGCAATGATGCGAGTCTCTTATTATCCGGACGTCGATCTGCGCGGAAGCGCGCGGCCGGCGGTGACGCTGGGAAACTTCGACGGCGTCCATCTCGGCCACCAGCGGGCGTTCGCGCTTCTCAAGGAACGCGCCCGGGTGCTTCACGCTCCCGCGATCGCCGTGACCTTCGAGCCCCATCCGGTCAGCGTTCTCCGGCCCGACAACGCTCCCAAACGTATCCTCACGCCGAGGCTCAAGCAGGAAGTCATCGCCGCCCAATCGATCGACCACCTCGTCGTCATTCATTTCACCAGGGAATTCTCCCGCATCACCGCGGAGGAGTTCGTGAGCCGCGTTCTGGTGGAAAAGCTCCACGTGGCCGAGCTGGTGCTGGGCGCGAATTTCCGGTTCGGACACGGCCGGGAGGGCGACCTCCAGTCGCTTCGGAGTCTCGGCGAGAGGTTCGGATTCGTCGTGCACCAGGTGGAAGCTTCCGAGCACGGGGGCGAGATCATCTCGAGCTCCCGGATCCGCCGGAGCCTGGAGGAGGGCGCGGTCGGGGAAGCGGCGGCTATGCTCGGCCGCCCGCACTTCCTCGAGGGAGACGTCATCCGAGGGGATGGTCGGGGAAAGCTCATGGGCTTTCCCACGGCCAACCTGAAGGTCGACGGCGACGTGCTCGTGGCCGACGGGGTCTACGTCACCGAGGCTACCGTCTCCGAAGCGCTCGTTCCCGGGATGACGCACGTCGGAAGGCGTCCCACCTTCGGCCTCGAGGAGCGGACGGTCGAGACCCACCTCTTCGACTTCGACCGGGACCTCTACGACACCCGGATACGCCTCCACTTCCACCACCGCATCCGGGGCACGGTGAGGTTCTCGTCCGCCGAGGCGCTCCAGGAGCAGCTCCGGCGGGATCGCGACGAGGCGGGGAGCTATCTCCAGGGTCTTCGTAGCCGGCGACGGAACCTTCTAGTATAGAATCCGTAGACATACGGGGCTCGACCAACATGCATCCCTTCTGGAGCGGAAATTGCCCGATTTGACGGTGGAATGCCGGCGAGTCGGCGACGTGACCGTCATTTCGCCGCGGGGCTTCATCAACGCCCACACCGTCAGGCAGTTCGAGCAGGCGCTCGCGGGCGCACTCGCCGACGGCAGCCAGAAAATCCTGATCAACGGCTCCGGGCTCGCCTATATCGCGAGCGCAGGGCTCGGAGTGATCATGGGCCTG
>DAISKN010000044.1:0-2164 GCA_036820975.1 Acidobacteriota bacterium
CTTCACCGAGGTCGGAGGCCGACTTCGCCCTGGCCTCTCTCACGGACGACGTCGCCGTGGAGCGCGCGCTCTCGTTGTCCCCGAAAGAAAGGCCTCTGGGCTCCCGCAACGTCCTCGACCCGAAGCAGCGGGCGAAGATCTTCGTGGTGGGACATCCGAGAGGCGGCGTCCTCAGCTTCAGCTTCAGCGACAACGAAGTCGTGGACCACGAGCTCGACGACAAACCCTCCATTCCCTCTACTCCACGGCGCATTCACTACCGCGCCCCAACCGAGCCGGGAAGCTCGGGGAGTCCGGTGTTCCACCACGACACGCTGGAAGTCGTCGGGCTCCACCGATCGGGAAACGTCGGTCCGCTCCGCGCCGATTGGCCGCGCGCGCGCAAGGACGAGCGCTACGAGGCGAACGAGGCCGTATCGCTTCGATCGATCCGGGAGTGTCTCGCGTAGAATCCATGAAACGAGGACGACCGTGCCCCATCCCATAGACAAAGCATTTCCCTTTCCGAACGGATACGAGACCGATCTCAAGAAGAAGCTCCGCGCCGAGAGCATCAAGGACTACGTCGCGATCTTCGAGAAGCGCAAAGGCGAGCGTCCGGGGGCGAAGCTCGCGGACGCCGACGTTCAGGAGATCATGCGTCTCGCCGAGGATCTGGACTTCGTCGACGTAACCGAGATCGATTTCATCCGGGACTTCGTCCAGAAGCATCCCGGGCACTTTCACCCCGGGGATGCGGCGAAGCTCGAAGCGTTCGCGGCCACCCACTCGCTGCTCGACGAGGCGCGAAAGGACCCGCTCGTCGAGAACATCATACGGGCGGTGCCCCTCGACGTCTTCCGCCAGCCCGGAGGCCTCGAGTTCGTGAGGAAGGCCCGGGCGCTTGCGACGGCGATGCGGGAAAGCGATGCGCATTACGAGAAGCACGCGGTTTACGACAACGCCCTGGTCATGCGCGTCAACGAAGCCGCGAAAGCTCTCGGGGACGTCGTCAGGGGCTTCACCCTCGCCGATGTCGATGAGCCAGGACGAGGCGCGAGAGTCGCTTATCTCCGGGACATCGGAAACTTTCTCCTGCGTCTCAGTGGAACCAGGACGGATCACGAGAGCAGGTTCAGCGGTGGGAAATGGGTCAACTGGAATCGGGACGTGGAAGTCTATCCCGAGCGCTACGAGACCCCGCGAACCCAGGCCGAGCTCGTGGCTCTCGTCGGGAGGCCGGGGCCCCTGCGGATGGTCGCCGGCGGGCATGCCTTCAACATCGCTTCCTCGATGGGCGGTGTGAAGAGCCACCCGATCGGGACGCTGGTGACCCTCGACGAGTACCGCCTCGCGGGCGGGAAACAGTGGGAGAAAGTCACGGACGCGCAGGCGAGATACAAGGTCTCAGCCGACCAGGCGGGGAGGGTGGTGCGGGTCGCGGCGGGCATGCGGCTTCGAGACTTCGGGGAAGCGATGCGGGAGGCGAAGATGGCCCTTCCCGTCGCGGGCTCGACCGACGCCCAGAGCCTCGCGGGGCTCGTAGCCACGGACCTCCACTCGACCGGAATCGCGGCCGGCTTTCTCTCCCAGCAGGTTCTCGAGATCAAGGCCCTCGCGGGCACGGGGGACGTTTTGACCTTCACGAAAGACGAAAGCATCCCCCGAGGCAACCCCGGTCGCTGGCGCTATGAGTCACCCGCGCTCGGAGCCCAGCTGCTGCGGAAGCTCCCGGTGTCGGGCGCCCTGGGCACGGCGGGAATCGTCTTCGAGATCGTGCTGAAGCTGGACGCGGCGTTCAACATGGAGAAGGACGTTCGCTTCGTGCCGCGGGAGTGGGCGGAGTCGAATATCGAGCGTTTCCTCGATCCGGAAGAGAAAGACCCGCTCTTCGACTACGATCACGTGAGCTTCTACTACGCCGGAGGCGGAGGCCGGGACGTCAAGACCATCAGACTCAATAGCTGGAAGAGAACCGAGAAGCCCATCTCCGAGGGCGCCGACGAGATCAAGACGATACGGGAGCTCTTCGACCATGTCGGCTCGGCGTTCCTTCCGGACTACCTTCTCCGCCTCGCGCGCCGATCGGTGAACGCGCCGGGAACCCCGCCAGGCCCCGAGCACGACGACACGATCGTAGCTCTCAACAGGCGCGGCCCCGAGGTGCTCCCCGCGAACAAGGCGT
>DAISKN010000044.1:2174-17840 GCA_036820975.1 Acidobacteriota bacterium
CCGCGGGACCGCTAGTTCTTCAATCCGTCCCACCGAGGTTATCAGGTCGCGCAGGTACGTTCCGTTGCGTTGGTCACGCCGCTGTGCACTGCGCTCGTAGCGCCCAGCGCCGACTACCTGGCGCAGCTCTTCTTCCAGCACGACGAGATCGAGGTCGGTATTCCGCTCCCGGTAGTGAACGGAAGGCCGGACTACGGCGTGTTCCGAAAGCTCATGGGGGACGTTCAAGACCTCCTCGCGGAGGAAGAGTTTCCCACCATCATCGAGGTGCGGTTCACGCCCGACGTTTCCGAAGGGATTCTCGGCCCGGGCACCGGTGGGCCGACCTGCTACGTCGAGCTCGCGACGCCGCTCGGTCAATTCTCTCGAGCCCGTATCGTCGAGGTGTATCTGAAGTTCGATCATATGTTGCGCGAGAAATATCGCGCTCGCCCGCACCTCGGAAAGAAGACCACCGCCACCTTCAGGGATATGGAGGATCTCCACGGGGAGGACTGGAGAGACTTTCAGAAAGTGCGCCGGGACGCCGACCCGTCGGACAAGTTCCTTCCAAAGCAGAACCTGCTTCTGGAGCAGATCTTCAAAGCGTAGGGGAAGCTGCGCTCGCAGTCGGGAGCGTGTCATGCCGGAAAAGGGCCCGGGCAAGGCGGAGCGGTTCTACTTCAACGGCATCAATGGAGCTACGGGGGAGTATGGCCTGCCTCCGATGTCGGGAGAAGAGCTGTCGAAGCTCATCGTCGGCGAGGCGCCTCCGGAGAACCTGAGCGAGCTCCGCTACCGTCACCGGCAGCAGGGCGAGGCGCATCTCGGCGTCAAGGAAGGCGTCGATCCCAGGAATCTCGGCGAAGCCGGGTGGGGAATCGTGTTCGCCCGGGACGCCGATCCCGCGATCCGAGCCGCCCTTCAGCCTCTCCTCGATCGGCGAGAGGAACAAGCGGGAGAGAGGTTCGCGGTCTACGAAGGTGAGGACGGGTATCGTCCGGGTGAGTCCAAGAGCGGGTTTCTCGCGAGGCACGGCGTCGGTCCCGGGCCTGCCGACCCCGAGCGCGTTCCTTACTACCTTCTGCTGGTCGGGAGTCCCGAGGCGATTCCGTTCCGGTTTCAGTCGCAGCTCGACGTCCAGTACGCGGTCGGGAGAATTCATTTCGAAGCACCCGAGGACTATGCGAACTACGCGCAAAGCGTGGTCGCGACGGAAAGGCGGAGCCTCGCGCTCGAGCGCAGAGTCTGCTTCTTCGGGACCGCGAATCCGGAGGACCGCGCGACCGACCTGAGCCGCAAGACCCTGGTCGCGCCCCTCTTCGATCACTTCAGGAAAAAACCGGACTGGCGGGTGGAAGCTCTCCTGGATGGGGAGGCGACGAAGGCCAACCTGACCCGCGTCCTCGGCGGGGGCGCAACCCCGGCCCTCCTTTTCAGCGCCTGCCACGGTATGGAGTTTCCGCGAGGCGACCCGCGGCAGATTCCTCATCAAGGGGCGCTTCTCTGTCAGGACTGGCCGGGGCCGAAGGCATGGCGCGGCAAGGGGGCCATCCCGCAGGAGTTCTACTTCGCGGCCGACGACCTGACGAAGGACTCGAGTCTTCTCGGACTCCTGAGCTTCGTCTTCGCCTGCTACGGCGGCGGTACCCCCGAGCTCGATGATTTCTCGAAGCAGGCGTTCAAGGCTCGCATGGCAGTCGCGCCGCATCCCTTCCTGGCGACGCTCCCGAGGAGGATGCTGAGCCATCCGAAGGGCGGCGCGCTCGCGGTCATCGGGCACGTGGACCGCGCCTGGGGCTATTCGTTTCTCTGGTCGAAAGCGGGTCCTCAGACGACGGTTTTCGAGAGCACTCTGGAGCGGCTTCTGGAGGGTCATCCCGTAGGGTCCGCCCTCGAGTTCTTCAACGAGCGCTACGCCGAGCTCTCGACGGTGCTGATCGACGAGCTCGAGGAGATCGGGTTCAACAAGAAATACGATCCCAACGAGCTCGCGGGTCTGTGGACAGCCAACAACGACGCGCGCGGCTACGTCATCATCGGAGATCCCGCGGTTCGCCTCCCGGTGGCGGGGCCGAAGGAATCCCCGGAAGAGCGGCCCGCGATCGAGCTGAGAACGTCAGAGCACGAGCTTCTGGAAGGCGCGGCGGCCGAAGAGACGAGCTTTGCCGCTCCGCCCGCGGCGGAGGACGAAGGCGTCTACTTCCGCGCCTACCATCCGAGGGCCATGGCGCCCGGCGTCTGGCGAAAGCTCCTCGTCTATGCGCATCTCTCCGAGGTCCTGGGCAAGGTCGAGCACGATGCCCGCCGAATCCTCGGGAGGGAAGTGGGGGCCTACAAGGACGTGGGCGCCCCTTCGATCATGGCCCTCGCTCCCGGCACCGAGATCACGGTCGTTCCAACCGGCGAGGATCTCGAGTTCGACCCAAAGGAGCGAGTCTTGATCTGGACCGACTCCTGGCAGCGAAGCGATTTTCAGGTTCGGGCGAGCGCGGCGCGCGCAGGCCACGTCGCTCCCGGCTCCATCGAATTCTATGTGGGACCGCTTCTCGTGGCGGACCTCCGCCTCGACGTCGTGGTGATTCCCGAGGAGGAGGCGGAAGAGGAGCTCGAGCCGGGTCCGGAGGTGCACGCCGCCAGGATGTACCGCTCGGTTTTCGCCTCCTACTCCCACGCCGATACCCGCGTGGTCGAGGCGGTGGAAAAGGCCTATCAGGCCCTCGGGATGGACTATCTGCGCGATGTGATGACGCTGAAGAGCGGCCAGAGCTGGTCGGACGAGCTCCTCCACAAGATCGAGGAAGCGGAAATCTTCCAGCTCTTCTGGTCCACGAACGCGAGCCGCTCCGCCTATGTGGAGCAGGAGTGGCGCCACGCCGTCCGGAAACGTGAGGAGAAGGGGGAGAGCTTCATCCGGCCGGTGTATTGGGAAGAGAGACTGGCGCGAGTGCCGCCGGAGCTCTCGCACATTCATTTCGCGCGGGTGGACTTCAGCCGCTTTCTGGAGGCCACGGACGAGACCCATCCGCCTATCCCGCCGGACAGCGACCTCATGACGCTCACGGTGTCGACCTATCTGGGAGAAGGGGAGGGTTCCGCCCTTCTGGCCCGCACGCGGATCTCCATCTCAGGCGACGTCGAGACCCACGTGTTCGGTGAGAAGCACGGGGGAAACGAGAGCCTGCTGACGCTTCATCACGAGACGGTCCGAGAGGCGTTGAAGACCCGGCTCGCTTATCTGGACATGCTCTCCCGCAAGCGCTCCTAGGAGCGCTGCGCGGTCCCGGGGAGAGGCAGGCCTCAATGCTCTCGCAGCAGCAGATACCCGACCCAGGCAGTGACCCCAGCCAGCAGCAGAACCGGAAAGATCGTCAGCCGTAGCGCCGGAAGCGCGCGGGCTTTGTTGTGGAGCACGAGCGCGCTCCATTGGTCGCTCTTGACGAAGTGGGAAGTCGCGGCAAAATACGCCACCCCGGAACCGAGCGGGTCTCTGAAATTCGAGGCGGCTCCGGATCGGAGGAGGTTCGCGACGGACGGCTCCTTCCCATACCCGTCTTCGGGCAGCCCGGCGCCGACGGGACAGGGATGACGGATCAGCTGGTCGCGATTCAGGAGGAGGGAAAATCGACTCGGGCATTCACCGTCCACGTTCTCGACATCGACCAGCCAGTTGTTGAACATCACGAGATCGATCGTCCCCTGGAGGACGCCCAGGATGTCGCCTCCCGGCTCGTCGGTCTTGACGGGGGTGGCGAGGGCAATCAGCATCGGGCCCTCCTTCTGCGTGCTCTTGTAGGCAAGGCTGAATCCCGCCTGCTTACGGGGCTCTCTCGGCTTGTCCTTCTCGTTCAGGACGTCTCCTTCCCCGTTGAACCATTCTCGATAAGGATAGGAGCGGCCGATCACCCCTTCGAGGGTTTTCTTCGGGGCGCCCGCGAGCACCCGCGCGCTCCCGTCGGTCACCAGGACGGTGTGGATGAAGCCGAAGTGCTCGGCCCTTCCGCGCAACTCTTCCATGTACGCCTGGAGCTCCGCTTTTCGCTCCTCCGAGCTCGGGTCGCGCAGCAGTCGCCTCAGCGCATCCTGCTGCGCTTCGACCTCGATGAACGTCCTGGCGAAGCGAAGTCTGTCGTCGACGACCGTGGCGACCTGCTTCGCCCATTCGCGCGTGCTCGACAACGTCTGCGCCGCGATTCGCTCTCTTTCCTGATGCCCTTGAAAACCCAGGATCAAAACCGCGGCCACGAGCGCCGCGACGACCACCGCATCTCGCAACCGGTGGCGTCTCGCGAGATCCGCCGCTCTCTGACTCGCTGCCAGTAACTTCCGGTCGTCCTCGGTCAGGAGCGCCTCGTTCAGCTTCGCCCACGCCAGTTCGCTCTCGAGCTCGAGGCCCCTCAGTAGCAGGCGGTCGTCCAGGTCTTTGACCCAGTGGCCGGAGCGCCTCTGGAGCGGTCTGAGATGGGTCTGGGCCCAGCTGGAGTTGTTCCTCTGAATCGGCCGGATGAGGCGATCGTGGGCGAGCTCGTACCAATCGGCGCCGTATCGCCTCTCCGAGCGGACGAGAAAGGCCTTCTGGAGTATCGCCACCGCTTGAAGGGAGTTGCCGCCCGCGGAAACCGGCCCCTGCTGAACCTGGTTGCGGATCCCGCTGCCGCCTACGAGCTCGTGGGCAATCCAGTCGCGAATCGCGCGCTCCTCGACACCGCTCGCGCTCGCGGCTTCGCGCACGTGCTCCTCGTAGTAAGAGGCCAAAGCCTCGTCCACCTCGCCCACGACCTTGGCGACTTCGGCGTCCTCGATGCGGCGGTCCTTGAGAGCGCCGGTCTCGGCGAGCCTTTCCCATAAACGGCGACAGACGATTTGCAGCTGTACGGGTTCCACGTAAAGGCCCCGGTGCTCCTCGGTCCCGGTTGGCCCCTGGATGCAGGAGCGGCTCAGGTCCTTGACGAGGTGGTCCAGGGCATCCGCTTCGAACGTCACCCCAACCGCCCTCGCGGGCTCGGCAATCGCGTGGACGGCCTTCTCCCGGGTCAGGAGCTCGAGCCGGTAGGTGTTCGTGAACTGCGTGGGGATCAAATTGATGTAAGGGTCGAGGCCGGCAATGAAGTCCTCGCGCATGGAGAAGAGCGCGAAGCGCCGCGGGTTCTTGAGCGCATCCCCGAGCTCGACGAAGAACTGACGGCGCCAGTCGGCCGTCTGCTTGCTGTGCGCACCCTGGGTCAGGATCTCCTCGAACTGGTCGATGACGAGAACGTCGAAAAAACCACTCGCATCGCCGCCGGAAAGCTTCTCTTCCAGAGACGTGAGGTGATCCTTGAGAGGGATGCGGGCGAGCTCTGCCAGGGGAGTGGGTGCCTCGGGGTTCAGATGCTCATCGAGTTTCAAAAGGAGGCACAGGAGAAAGGGGTTGGCCCCGTCGGGGATTTTGTCGACGGGACGGTCGCACGCCCTCAACGTCGGCAGGACGTGGAATCCGTCGTCCTGGAGCCGCGTGGCCACGGCGGCTTCCACCAGAGAGGATTTTCCCGCGCCCGAGGGGGAGTAGAGCAGGACGATGCGCTCCGAAATGAGGAGATCGGTGAGGGCGACCCCCTCCTCCTCCCGGCCGTAGAGTCGTTCCCCCCGCTTGAAGGCTCGGGGTCCGACGTAGGGGTTGTCCGCGACGATCATTTGCGGGCCGCCGCCGGCGAGCCAAGCCTCTCGCTCAACTCCTCGACGAAGTCGCGCGGGCTCCCCCAGTACAAACTGATGTTCTCGCTTCCGAAGTACTTCGTGAGGTAGAGACGGGCGTTCTCGGGCTCGCTCGTGAACTCGCCCTCGGGATCGATCTGCACCGCCACGTGAGCGTGCCGCGTTCGGAGTCCGGCCCCTCCGCGTCTCATGAGGCTGCGAAAGAGGACGCGGAATCCCCAGTCGTCCATGCGGAACCCGAGAAAGAGCAGGCTCGAGTCGTTGAGCGCCGACCCGACCTGAGGCGGGAGCCGGCTCTTGTTGCGGTCGAGCCCCATCAGGTAGTCGAAATAGTCGTCTTCCGAAAGGACGACGGTCTCGGGCTGCGAGAGGTGACCGAAAAGGTGGTAGACGAGCGGCTCCTCGGTCGAGAGGTGCCAGCTCGGGTTCTCCTCGAAAACCGAACGAGGCCAATCGACGTCATCGGTGTCCTTCCAGCGATAGAGCTCGACCCGCGGCTCGCGGCCGTAATAGCGGATGCCATCGGCGAGGAGGTCATTCGCGTTGGTGGTGATGTAGAGGGGAAGCCCCAATTGCGCGAGCACCCGGTGGGGCTCGTTGGGGTCGGTTTCGATGTACTGCCCGCCGACCAGGCGAATGATCTCGTTCAGGGTGAGCTCGTGAAGCTCGGAATCGACCCTCTGCTCCATCGCTTCGGGACCGAGGTCGAGACCACTCAGGAGATTTCTCAGGACCTGATGAATCTCGGAACCGTAGGTCTGCCGCAGCTCGGAAGAGAAGAACTCGTTCAGCTTGTCCCGCATGGTGAAGCTGTCGTGGCGAGCTTTCAGGTATTGCGCCACCTGGGGCAGGCTTTCGCGGTCGAGGGCGAGGGGGTAGTGCTCCCGCTCCGCCCAGCGACGAACGATCTCGCGGCGTCCCCCGAGCAGGTAGTCGCTGAGGGCCGGACCGAGAATGGGTGTGCATTTCTGCTTCTCGATCTTTCTCACCAGGACGTCCCACTGATCGAGCCCTCCCTTGTCCAATCCGCGGGAGTACCAGAGCCTCCCGGTGCGAAGCCGCATGAAGAGCACGGGCTTCCACCAGTCCGGGCGGTTCTGGACGGCGCTTCGCGCGATGGAGGCCGCCCGATCCACGACCCCGTCCTTCTGGAGCTCTTCGAAGAAGACCTTCATGAAGGACTTGCCCGTCTCCATGGAGATACGGCCCTGCATGGCGAGGACGGCGGGAATGCCTGCCTGGGACAGGCGCGGTCCGAGCGCGGCCAGCTGATTCGGCGCGTTCTCGTCGTCGGACAGGCTTCCGGCGCTGTCGCAGGACGCGAGGACGATCAATCGCGGCCTCGTCGATAGCTCCTCGAGCCGGCGCGCGAAGTCGATGCCGTCGACGAACTGTGTCTTCCCCTCGGCGTTCTCGAGATAGAGGGCCGACCGGCTGCGCTTTTCGTCGAAGACCCCGTGACAAGCGAGATACAAGATGTCATAGCCCCCGCGAAGCTGGTGCTCGAGAATGTTCTCGAGGGTCGCCTCCCCGGGAGCCGTCAGTTTCTTTACGACCTGAGCGCTGCGCAGACCGCTCTCGGCAAGCTCGAGCTCCAGCCCGGAATCGATAGGGCGCAGACCCTTTTCTTCGAGATCCTTGGGATTGGCGATCACGAGGAGGACCCGAAGCAGCGACCGGGTTCTCATCTGCACCGGGCGCCAGTCCCGGCTGGAGAGATACCGCGAGAAATGCACCCGGTGCCTGGTGAAGAGCGGATTGTTGTTTTCGGGATCGCGCAGCCGCTCCCATCTCAAGGTCTGGAGCTCGGGCGCGGTCGGTCCGATGAAGAGGCGAAGCCGAAGTGGGTCGTCCTGTGCCTCGGTCGCCTTCAGGACCTCGGCGAAACGGACGCGAATGTTCTGGTCGCCGAAGAGGCTCCTGCTGAGCTCGCGGCCATAGGCAGCGTCGTCGAGCCCCATGCTCTTCAGTTTGTCGAAATCGAGCCGCGCCTCTCCCGTCACCCACTCATCGGTCCCGGCGGCCGGAGACATATACCGGAGATCGACGGTGTACATGAACGCATCCCGGCGATGGAGTCCAATTTCGAGCTCTGATTGCGCCATCCTCGCCTCCCCACACTCTCCGCTCGAGGAACTGCCCCCGTCAGAGGACTCGCAGGCGAAAGCCGCTACGCCGTCGTCGCGGCGACGGACCCTCGGGAGGCCAACCGTGGCCGTCCCCGAGCACCGTCACACCAGCAACCTCCGAAACCGTGAGCGCTGGACACTTGAGTGTACCCAGAGTGTTACTCCTTTGCAGACTGTGATGTCAAGGACGACGATCTGCAATTTCGACGAAGAGGCCCGCTGGTCCGCGTCGGTAGCCGCTTCCTCGGTTACACGCGCGCTTCGACCCCGTCTCCTGACTCGGTGCGGGTGATGGCGAGCAGATTCAGATCGTCGGGGAGGGGCCGACCATTTCCGAAACGGAACGCTTCCTCGCTCAGTCGCTGGATCACATCCTCGCCGCATCGACCCGCCAGCTCCGAGAGGAGCCGCGGCAGGCGGTCGTCTTCGAAAAGGTCGCCGTTCGTGCCCGCGACCGCGTGAATTCCGTCGGAGCCCACGAGAAGGACATCGCCGCACTTCAGGTGTACGCGGCGGACCTCGAAGGGGGCGGGAGCCGCTGAGAAAAGTCCGAGAGGGAACCCCGCGTTTGCCACTTGTTCGACGCGCTGGTGCACGGAGCGCAGGACGAAAGGGTAGGGGAGTCCGGCATTGGCGAACTGGATCCCTTCGGACGACGACGAGAGCTTCAAGATTGCCGCGGCCGCGAACATTCCGTCGGGAAGAACACGATGAAGTCGTGCATTCATTCGCTGAAGCAGCTCCACCGGCTCGGTCGTGTCGGCTACGGTCTCCTCGAAGATCTCTTTCATGAGCATGGTCGTCAGGGCGGCTTCGAAGCCGTGGCCGATGACGTCGGAGACGATGACGATCAGGCCGTCCCGGCTTTCGACGAAGTCATAGAAGTCGCCGCCGACCTCCTCACACGGCCGATAGAAATGCGCGAACCGGTAGCCCTCGAGCGATGGCGGACGAACCGGGAGGAGGCTCTGCTGGATTCTACCGGCCCGGTCGAGCCCTCGTTTCAATGCGCGATACCTCCGCGCCAGATGTCGGTGCTTCGCTTGAAGCCTCTTCAGACGAAGCCGGAGGGCCGCGACGAAGTCGTGGGAACCCTCCAAGACGGCTCTTGCGGGGGTTGAGGTAAAGGGTTTCATTCGGCACCTACCGCCCAAGGGCCTGCCCGTCGCAGAGACGCTCGGCGAGGGCGGCCCTCGTCTGCTCCTCGAGGTCCAGTTTCCGCGCGATCAGGGCGTGGGGCCGGAGATCGGACGCGAAGATGCCGATTCGGTCATGGGGTTTCCCGGGAAGAAGGACGTGCAGGATCTCGTGGGCGATGATTCTTGCCAGGCCGAGGACCCATTTCGCGGGTGGTATGTCTTCGTCGGAGATCCTGTCTGCGCGGCCCGGTACCCCGAGCACGCGTTCGATCGAGGGATAGAAAACGAATACGGGCGAAGAACCGCGCTCGTCTCGACGCACCACCCCCAGTGCCTTCGTGGACAATCCCCAATCTGCCGGTGGGTGGGGCAGGATATTCACGAAGATGACGATTTCCTCCCCAGCGTCGTCCTCCGTCGACCAAACCAGCTCGACGTCCATTCGACGAAACTCCGCCGCCAGCGCCCGACCCACGGGTTCCACTCCCCAGGGGATCTTGCGATGACCGTCCGCGAGAACAGCATGCACGCGCCGCGGTGGCTTACAGCTTTCTCCGGTCCGCGCGCTGCCAACCGGGACCGCCAGGACACAAAAGACATTGAGCAGGAAATGGACGCGCTCTAAATCGCCGTTCCAATGGCGACACCTGGAGCGAAAGGCCTTGTTCTTCATCGCCCGGCGCAGCCGCCCGCCGGGCGGCACCTCTAATCACGGATGACTTGCGGGGTGAAGACATTTCTGGTTTTCTTGAAGACGGTTCTGTCGGGCGGAGGGAGGGAAGCTTAGGGAATCTCTGCCGCGGCCTCGCTCAGTTGCGCAAGATGCGAACGTAGTAACGCTCGATCTCCTCGAGCGCACCGAGCGATTCACCCCATAGACGGATCGAGTAGTCCCCCTGGGGGAGGTAGGAGGCGGGGACCTGCAGCGGAAGCAGGACTTGCGTGGACGTCGTGCTCGCTCGCAACGCGCCCCTTCGGAAGATCTCGACTTCCGAAGCATCGTGAATCGAAACTGCATAGGCGGGGTTCGTGTCTTCGGCCAGTTCCAGGCGGAGCTCGACGAGCAGAGTCGCCGACGAGACGCGGAGAGCCGGGACGACGGAGTCGGCGCCCCTCAGCGCGCCAGGAAGCAGAGCGGCGACGAGTACCGGCCGTGGGGCAGGAGACGGCGCTGGCGGAGATGTAGTCGCGGCGCGGGCGCGGACCTCGGCATCCTCGATCTGGCGCCTCTGCGCTTCGATGAGGTCTTCACTGGTTGCGACTCGCGCCTCCGCGGCTCGGAGCTCCGCGAGGGCCCCTCGCAGCGTCTGGTTCATCCAGACGGCCATTCCCAGCGACACTGCCGCCACGGCGGCTGCTGCGACTTGCATCCAGCCGTGCCAGTTGGCAATTGGAGCGATAGGGGAGGGCTTCGCGCCTTGTCCTGAAGCCGTCCTCGGGAGGTTCTCGACCCGTACGCGGGCAAGCGCCTCGCTGAAGCGAACCCGCCGTCGGCGCTCTTCGGTCACGAGAAAGCGGGTCTCGAACCAATGACGGTCTTCCTGGAACAGGAGGCCCGCGGTGTAAGCGTCGATGAGCTCCTCCTCGATTGCCGAAACCATCTCACTGAACGCCGGCTCGGCGAGAAGCCGCCGCTCGAGGTGCTCCCGATCGGCCTCCGATGTCTTGCCGAGCAGGAAGTCTCGAATCGCGGTCTCGTCTTCCTCGCTGGGACCGACGACCTCAGGGGTCATCGATTCCTCCCTTCGCCAGGTGTCAATTGCGTCATACGGTAACGGCCTCCAAACACCCCGTGACGCATTGGAATAATTGTTGCCGAATCCGATAGGCCCGGATTCGCAGCGCGTTCAACCCGATTCCGATCTGCGCCGCCATCGCTCTGCGTCTCGCGATCTTGTCCGAGCGGTCCCGACTGTAGTAATCGAGGATGAGTGCCTGGTCCGTCTCGCTGATGGTCTGCAGGCACTTATCAAGGCAACGCGAATTCTCTTCGGCGGTCTCGTCCACGATTCCCGATGCCCGTGGCTCGTGGTCGAGGCTGGACGGCTTACGACGCCGGACATACTCTCGATGAACGTTTCGGACCACCGCATGGAAATAGAGTCCTGGATCCCCGACCCAGCCGTCGGCAATCGTGGAGACTTTCTGGGCTACTCTCGCGATGGCCTCGTCGGCCAAATCCTCCGGCACGGGACAGCCGCGGCTCGCGACGATGCGAATCAAGTCGCTACGGATTCGCTGGAACTTCGCCTCCGCGTCGCGGCGGTCCGGCGAGAGCCATTCGAGCAAACGCTCGTAGTCGGGCGGTTGGAATGCCTTCGCCTCTACCATGGATTCGCCCTCACGAGGTGCCGTGCAGCTCGAACGCGCCCCAGTAGAAGGGTGCGTGCGTACGCTTCCGCTTCCAGAGTGACACTTGAGCCGCGCGTAGCGCGGCGGCTGAGTCTAGTCCCTCGAGGAAGAGTCCGCGATAGAACGCTTCCATGAGCTGGCGCGTGGCGAGGTCGTCGACCCTCCACTTGCTCGCCACGACGCTGCCGGCGCCGGCATGCATCAATGCGGTTACGAGTCCGGTAATCCCCTCGCCGCGCAACGCGTGACCGAGAGCGGTCTCACAAGCGCTGAGGACGACGAGGTCGGTCTCGATCTGCATACCGTAGAGATCCTGCACACGCAGGAACCCATCGAGCGGTCGGCCCTGGGCATCCACGAGGCTCAGCACGATGCCAGATAGCTCGGGATAGCGGTCGTTCAGAACTCCATGAGTGGCGAAATGGACCACCCGGTAGGATTCCCGGAGCAGTCGCTCGGCTGTGGCGCGGTCGGCTACGAAGTCTGTTGCCGTCGTTGCCACCTGGGGCGCAACGCTCGCGATAGACGAAAGCTCCTCCCGACTGGCGAGAAGTCTTGGCAGTGAGGCGAGCGTACGACCGCTTCCGCGAAGACTAGCCTCCATGGTCGAGGTTTCGTCTGGAGGACGGCTGGCCGTGCTGCCTCCGGCCCCGACTCGGGGGTCATCGACCGTGAACACCGGATCTGCGAGGATGGCGATGAGGGATTTCGCTCGTCGGCCCTCGGCGCGGGCCGCCATTGCCAACATGGCGGTGACCGACGGCGCGCGTACCACTTCGTGAGTGGTTATGAGCGGGACATAACCGTCGGCGTGGTCGGCAGATCGCTGGGGGTGAGCGAGGACCCCAATCGGGAAAGAGTTCAGCGCGCCATCGGCGACGATAACGAGTCGCGAGAAGCTGTCGATGTCGGAGACTGCACCCAGGATCTCGCGTGACAAGGAGAGCGCTTCGCGATAAAACGCGTCGTCGCTCTCGCGGTTGCGCAATGCTTGTTCGCGAAGCGGGCGCTGCGAATCGACCTGCCGAGCTGTCAGAAGCGCGAGGGCGCGCTGGATCCGCTCCTCGATGGCTTTTTTCGGTGAGAGCTCGTGCACCTCGAAACGGCCTCCTCCAATGGCCCAGACGTAGCTCCGTTCCTCACCGAGAAAGTACTCGAGAAGAAGAGCGTCGTCCTTTGCGAAGTAGCGTTCTATCGTTTCGACGGGAAGAGCGGTCTGGGAAATGTTGGCCGGTGCGTGCGCGTTCGTGGTCGCAAGACTTCGAAGACGGCGGAGATCTGCCAGCCGTTCGGAAATGGTCCGCGCTTCGCCGCCGGTCTCGACTCCGAGATCAGCTTCGAGCGCGAGCTTCCGGACTTCGGCGAGAAGCTCGTTCAGTCGCTCCGCCGAAGTGCTCCCCTCAACGCTCGCCGATCCGAACGCACCACGAACGCCATCGAGGAGAGCTCGGGAACGGGACCGCTCGACCGCCTCCAATGCCAGTCGGGAAGCGTTCGGGTCATTCTTCTTCGAGATCTGCATTAGTAGGTCGACATAACTTCCGTATCGCTCCTCCGCGCCCTGGAATGAGAGGGCTCGGAGTTCCGCGCCCGGAACCCGGAGTCGCATCGCTTCGTCAACGTCGAGGGCAAGTTCGAGGTAACGTCGAGCGTCGTCCAGGTGCCCCCCCCGGCGAAGCACCTTCGCAAGATTGGCCAGTGCGCGTGCCTGCTGCAGCAACTCGGCAGGTTCCTGAGCGTGGGCGAGCGCCTGGTGAGATGCCTTGCCGGCCTCATCTAGATTTTCGATGGTGAGATATACATCGGCGAGGTCGTTGAGTATCCTGGCTGCCTCTCGGGTATCCCCGGCCGCGATCTTTAGAGGAAGTGCACGCCGGAGGTAATCGATGGCGGAGCCAAATTCCCTCCGGTCAGCGTAGACGTTGCCGAGGCCCGCGAGAGCCCCTCCTTCCAATGCTCCGTGGCCCATCTCTATGAAGATCGCGCGAGCCTCCTCGAATGCCTGGACTGCCTCCTCGTGACGTGACGTCAATCGGAGGCATGCGCCGATCTCGAGCAAGGCGGCGCCCTCGCCGTGGGGGAAGCTGGTCCGGCGCGCCAAGTCCCGGGCTTTGCGATAGTACTCGAGCGACGCTGGCAGATCGTAGACCCGTCGATGAACTTCTCCAAGGCCGTTGTAGAGGGTCACGAGCGAAGTGTTGTCGCTCGCCCCTTCGAACAGTGCTTGAGCTAGCTCCAGGTAGCGGATTGCGACTGCATCCTCTCCCAGCTTGGAATGGACGCTGCCGAGGACACGAAGTGCGAGCGCCTCGCGCCTTCGATCGCGGATGCGCCGCGCCTTCTGCAGGGCTTCCTCGAACTGCAACCGTGCCTCTTGATCGCGGCTCTGGTCGGCGAGCGAGTAGCCCAGTGTGAGACGCGCATCAATCACTCCTTCGATGTCGTTGAAGCTCTCGTACAGGTCCAGTGCGGCGCGATACAGCTCTTCGGCCTTGCTGAACTCGCTCCGATGGTAGTGGACGTCTCCAAGACCGAGGGTGGCCTCCGCCCTGCCCAACGGGAAAGCGGCTCCATTGGTCTGTTCGACAAGGTCCTTGGCAATCTCTTCCGCGCCGTTGACCTTCGCCATCGTCACCAGAGATTGCAGGAGCTGGACCGACGCGAGGACGCGACGCCGGGTGTCTCCCGAAGAATCCGCCATCGCGGCTGCTTCTTCGAGGAGCGGAACGGCCGTCTGCGGCGTCCCGCGCAGCGCGAGCGTGCGCGCCAAACCCAGTCGGGAGTCGATCTGGAATCCCGTGTCCTCGAGCGCTCCCGCTCCCTCAATCGCCACTCGGAAGACTTGTTCAGCCTGCTCCTGGGCCTGGGCAGACCAATCTTCCAGAAGCTCGTATCCACGCCTCAGGTTCGCCTCGACTTCGACGCCCATGAGGCTCTGCATCTTCAGCGCCGACAGCTCGCAAGGGATGGACGGCGGTGGCCCGAGTGGTTCGCATACTACCTTGAACGTTCCATCCTCGACGGCGACCCACGATAGGGTTGTGACCGGTGGTTGACGCCAGTTGAGACTTCGGTCTTGGACACCAGAAGGGCGTATGAGTCGTAGACGATACTCGCCGGTGATTTTGGAGGCGAGAACCGAGCGCACCTGCCCGGCTCTCGCCTCCATTTCGAGGCTCGACGAATCACTCGGACTCACCTGCGGTGCAGTCCGAGCGGGGGTCGTCCACAGGCACCCGAGCAGAGCGATAGTGGCCTTTCCGAAGATCGCCATGCTCGAACGCCTCGCAATCACGATTTCTGCTCTTCTTCCTTGTGATAGAAGCCGTCGGGGGGATTACCAAAGCGATAGGTTACCAGCTCTCCTCGGATACTCTGGGCCGTGCCGGCCCGGATACTCTGAGCCGTACCCGCTCGAATACTCTGCGCGGTGCCGGCCCGTTTATCGAGTGGTGTCCGGTTCGTCTCGGTCGCACTTTCCGGTGCAACGCCTACGATTCTGGCCTCGATACCTTCGCTGTTGAGCGGATCGATCTCCGACGGACTGTATCGCCTGAAACAGTCGCCTTTGTACCACATGCCGTCTTCGTAGCGTCGAGGCCGTCGTGTTGCCTCCAAATAAGCACGAAGCAATCGACCCCAGTTCGTTTTCTGGGAAAACTGGAGGTTCTTGTACAGCGGTGTGTAGTCCGAGGCGTGGACCGGGAAATAGACCGAGAGCCCGTGTGAGTGTTGAAAATCAGCACCGGTGAAATCGGCAAAAGCAACCACATGAGATTTGAGCTTTGTTACTTTTTCAAACGTTTTGAACAGTGTGAGTACTATCCCCTGAGAGTCCTTTGTTCGTGCTTCGACGAGCTCGCTCAGGTCGAACAAATCCACGTAGGCGCCTCCCTTGAAAGATTGGGCCTCCGAGCGAGCCAATCGCAGAACATCGATCAGATGCTGTTCCTCAGGAGGAAGCGCCCCCCATCCGGCCCTGCACTCCCAGAGCTCCAGGACCGTCCGCATATGGTGAAGCTTCAGAAGCTCCTCGCGGGCCGTCTTTGCTTCAGGTCTGCCTGCAGCTTCCAGTTTCTCGATCAGTCGGAGAGCGGTGTCGACCCCTGGATCGAGCGCCCGCTTGGCACGCACGAGGGCCAGTGCGACCGATGGGTCCAGATTGTTGAACTTCCCGGTCGGAAGCATCGCCGTCAACTCGTCCTCCGCTTTTGCGTTTGTCGACGCAATGAGCCGGAGGGACTCCTTCAACTCCAGGATTGCTTGGTTCTCGCCGGCAAGGAGTTGATCCTTGACCAATCCATTGGCCTCCCTCGAACCCCTTTCAAGGGCGGCCGCGAGTCCATTTGCCTCTTCGTGAAACTCGGTGCTCT
>DAISKN010000045.1:0-17651 GCA_036820975.1 Acidobacteriota bacterium
GAACATTTGGCTGCCACCTATTCAGACACGGTGCTCGAATACTCTCGGGTTCGGGTGACCATCGACCCTGAGAGGCGGCAAGCTGAGATACTGGTCCGTGGTCCGGAGGGCCGACAGCCGCAGACCCCGGAGGACATCCAGCGAATCGGGTCCGCGTATTGGCCGCTCGCGGTGGCGCGGGAGCTCGACGACGCGATTCTCCACCTCCGATTCAATCACAGCACCGTCGGCCTGTTGGTCTTCCGCACCGAGGGAAGCCCCGAAGCCGTGCTCGACGTCGACCGTGTCCTGGACCAGAATTCGGACCACTGGCTCATCCGGGAAATCCTCCTGAAGCTCCGCCGCACGTTCAAACGCATCGACCAGACCGCACGAAGTCTCTTCGCTCTCATCGGGCCCGGTTCCTGTTTCGCGGGAACGCTCCTCGAGCTCGCCCTCGCCGCCGACCGGAGCTACATGCTCGCCGACGACACGAGACCGACTCGGATTGCGCTCGGCCCGCTCAACGAGCGATGGTTCCCGATGGCCAACGGGCTCTCGCGGCTCGAGACCCGTTTTCTGGGCGAACCGCAAGCGCTCGATAAAATTCGCGCGCACCAGGGGCTCATCCGCCCCGACGAAGCTCTCGAGCTCGGGCTCGTCACCTTCGCTCCGGACGAGCTCGACTGGGACGACGAGGTTCGCATCGCCCGCGAGGAACGATGCGGCTTCTCTCCCGATGCGATGACGGGCATGGAGGCCTCGCTCCGATTCGCCGGACCCGAGACCATGGAAACCAAGATCTTCGGCCGGCTCACGGCCTGGCAGAATTGGATATTTCAAAGACCGAATGCCGTTGGCGCGACCGGAGCTCTGACGCTTTACGGCAAGCAGAGCATGGCGGAATTCGACTGGAGGAGGACCTGAACATGGAGCTCGACGCCAAGATTCCCAACAACGTCAACCTCTCTTCCGACCCGAAGCTGCAGCGGGCCCTCGAGAAGTGGCAGCCGCGCTTCCTCGACTGGTGGATGGACATGGGCCCGGAGGGGTTCCAGAAGGACGACGTCTATCTCCGCACCGCGATCTCCGTCGACCCCGCAGGATGGGCGCACTACGACTACGTCAAGATGCCCGACTACCGCTGGGGGATCTTTCTCACTCCCCAGCAGTCCGGGCGAGTCATCGGTTTCGGGGACAACCAGGGCCAGCCCGTCTGGAACGAGGTCCCCGGCGAGTTCCGCACACAGCTCCGCCGCCTCATCGTTACCCAGGGCGACACCGAGCCCGCGAGCGTCGAGCAGCAGAGACGTCTCGGGAAGACCGCGCCCTCGGTGTTCGATCTGAGAAACCTATTCCAGGTGAACGTTGAGGAGGGCCGGCACCTCTGGGCGATGGTGTACCTGCTGCATTCGTACTTCGGCCGCGACGGGAGAGAGGAGGCGGAAGAGCTTCTCGATCGCCGGAGCGGCGACCGGGACAAGCCCCGGATCCTCGGAGCTTTCAACGAGCCCTGCGACGACTGGCTGAACTTCTACATGTTCACGATGTTCACCGACCGCGATGGGAAGTATCAGCTTCTCGCACTCGCGGAGAGCGGCTTCGATCCGCTCGCCCGGACCACGAAGTTCATGCTCACCGAGGAAGCGTTCCATATGTCGGTGGGCGAAACCGGTGTCGGACGCATCGTCGACCGCACGGCTCAGCTCATGCGAGAGAAGAAAGACGATGACGTCCGCAAACACGGCGCAATCGATCTGCCCACCATTCAGAAGTACCTCAATTTCTGGGTGAGCGTCTCTTCCGATCTCTTCGGAGGCGAGATTTCGACGAACGCGGCGCAGTACTTCGCCGCCGGTCTCAAGGGTCGCAACCGCGAGGAGAGCTATGACGATCACAAGCTCCTGGACTCGTTCTATTCGATGGAGGTCTCCAAAGAAGGAAGGCTCGTCACCGAGGAGATTCCTCTCCGGAACGCCATGAACGAGGTCCTGAGAGACGACTACATCGAGGATTGCCAGCGCGGCGTCGATCGGTGGAACAAAGCTCTCGAAGACGCGGGGCTTTCGGATCGCCTCAAGCTTCCTCACCGCCGATTCCATCGCCAGATTGGAATCTACTCGGGGCTCCATTTCAGCCCCGAGGGCGTGCCCATTTCCGAGGAAGAGTGGAAGCGGAAACGAGGAGAGTGGCTTCCGACCGACGAGGACCAGGCGTTCGTGAGAAGCCTGATGCACGCGGTGACCGAGCCCGGTAAGATGGCGAGCTGGATCGGCCCGCCACGGCAGGGCATCAAGGGGAAGCCTCTGGAGTTCGAGTACGTGAGGAAGGCCTGAGTCATGCCCCTGGTCAACTATTCGAAGGATCGCGGCGTCGCGTTACTCGAGCTTCACGCTCCTCCCGCCAATACCTACAGCTACGAGATGATGAAGGAGCTCGACGCCGCGATCCTCGACGCGCGGATGGACGAGAGCGTTCACGTGCTCGTGCTCACCGGAGCGGGCGAGAAGTTCTTCTGTTCGGGAGCCGACATCAACATGCTGAACCGCGCGACTCCCGAGTTCAAATACTCGTTCTGCCTTCACGCGAACGAGACGCTCAATCGACTGGAGCAGACCCCCAAGCTGGTCATCGCCGCCTTGAACGGTCACACGGTGGGCGGCGGGCTCGAGGTTGCCCTCGCTGCCGACTTGCGCGTGGCCAAGAAAGACGGCGGCAAGATCGGACTTCCCGAGGTCAAACTGGGCGTCCTCCCGGGGACCGGCGGGACGCAGCGTCTCGCGCGGCTTCTCGGCCGCTCGCGGGCGATCGAGCTCATGGTCATGGGAAAGCTCATGAGCTTCGAGGAGGCTCAGACTCTCGGCCTGGTGACCGTGGTGCTCCCCGACGGGTCGTTCCGGGACCGCCTCCTGGAGTACGCTTCGGAGTTCGTTCCTCCTCGGAAGGCGTCCATGGCGGTCGGAAGGATCAAGCGAGCGGTCGTATCCGGGCTCGAGTCCGCGTTTTCCGAGGGTCTCACCCTCGAGCGAGAGCTGCAGCAGCAGCTTTTCGTCTCGAACGACGCACGCGAGGGCATTTCCGCGCACCTCGAAAAGCGCGAGCCCAGATTCCAGGGAAGCTAATCCAATGACGAAGAACATCGTGATCGCCGGAGCCGTGAGAACTCCGATCGGAAAGTTCGGGGGAGCGCTCAAGTCTCTTACCGCCGCCGACCTCGGAGTCACCGTCGCCAGGGGGGCGCTGGAGAAGAGCGGTGTACCTCCTGAGGCCGTCGAGGAAGTCATTTTCGGCAACGCCCGGCAAGCGGGTGTTCGCCCCAACGTCGCGCGCCAGATCTCCTATCGCGCCGGCCTCGGCGAGTCGGTTCCCGCGTACACCATCAACAAAGCCTGCGGGTCGAGCCTGAAGGCGATCCTGAACGCCTATGGCGCCGTTGCCCTTGGAGACGCGGAGGTCGTACTCGCCGGCGGGACCGAAAGCATGAGCAACACCCCCTACCTTCTCCTCGACGCCCGCTGGGGTCAGAAGCTCGGGAGCGCCGAGGTGGTGGACGGGATGTACCGCGACGGGTTTGTCTGTCCGCTTTGCGGACAGTTGATGGGCGAGACCGCGGAGACGCTCGCCGACCGTCACCGCATCAGCCGCGAGGAATCCGACGGCTACGCTCTCGAGAGTCAGCATCGATGTGAACGGGCGCGAAGGGAGGGGCGGTTCCTCCCGGAAATCGTTCCTGTCGACGTAAAGGGGCGGAAGGGTGAGGTCGAGCGCTTCTCGACGGACGAGCATCCGCGCGACGGGGCCACCCTCGACGGCCTTCAGAAGCTCGCGCCTGTCTTCCGGAAGGACGGAACGGTGCACGCGGGGAATTCTTCGGGTATCACCGACGGCGCCGCGGCCGTGGTGGTGCTGAGCGAAGAGAAAGCGACGAGGCTCGGCGTCGAGCCGATGGCGCGGATCGTCGGCTACGCGTCCGCGGGCGTGGACCCTGCGGTCATGGGGATCGGTCCGGTTCCGGCGGTGCGGAAGCTTCTGGAGAAGACGCGCTTGCGTGTCGAAGACATCGACCTGATTGAGCTCAACGAGGCGTTCGCCGCCCAGGTAATCGCCTGCCAGCGCGAGCTCGGATTCGACCCGGAGCGATTGAACGTGAACGGTGGAGCCATCGCCCTGGGACACCCCATCGGGGCCACCGGGGCCCGAATCGTGGTGACCTTGGCGCATGAGATGCGCAGGCGGAAAGCAAAGCGCGGAATCGCTACCCTCTGTATCAGTGGCGGGATGGGCCTCGCCCTGCTCCTCGAATCTCCCTAGCCCCCGCCCGCATGCGCTGGGAGCACATCGATCTCGACGTAAGCGACCGAATCGCGACCCTTACGCTGAATCGACCCGATTCCCTGAACGCCTTCGCCGGCACCATGCGCGAGGATTTGCTCGCGGCAATCCAGGTGGCAGCCAATTGTTCAAGAGCCCTCATCCTCGCGGGCGCCGGGAAGGCCTTCTGCAGTGGAGGGGACGTTCGAGCCATGGAGAACCTACGCGACGAGGACCTGAAGTCCTTCATTCAGCAGGGGAAGCGCGTTGTGACCCTCCTGAGGTCGCTGCCGATCCCGACCGTCGCGTCCATCCAGGGGGTTGCGGCGGGCGCGGGTTTCAGCCTCGCGCTCGCCTGCGATCTGAGGATCGCGACTCGGAGTGCGCGCCTCGGGGCGACTTTTTCCCGTCTCGGCCTCCATCCCGACTGGGGTGGAACTTATTTCCTAACGCGGCTCGCAGGCCGGGGCGTGGCCAGCGACCTCGTGCTCAGCGGCAGGCTCGTCGATGCCGAGGAGGCGTTTCGGCTCGGTCTCATCAATTGGGTGGTACCTGACGAGGATCTCCCGAGATTTGCCCGCGAGAAGGCGCAGGAGCTCCGCGATGCGGCGCCGCGTTCGGTTCGCTGGGCGAAGGAGGCCATCGCGCTGGCGGAGGGCGGGTCGCTTGAGGAAGTCCTAAATTTCGAGGAGAGGGCGCAGTTGGCCTGTTTCGCGACCGAGGACCGGCGTGAGGGAATCCGGGCGTTTCTCGAGAAGCGGCGTCCGGTGTTCAAGGGGAAGTGACATGATAGATTTCCGACTGAGCGACGACCAGAAGCAGTTTCGAGACCTGGCCCGCGAGTTCGCCCGAAACGAGATCGCGCCGAGAGCTCGCCACCACGACGAGACCGGCGAATACCCGATGGAGATCTGCCGCAAGGCGTGGGAGCTCGGGCTCATGAACACCCACATCCCCGCGGAATACGGCGGGCTCGGGCTCGGGGTTCTGGAAGGCTGTCTCATCGCCGAGGAGGTCGCCTGGGGGTGCACCGGGATCGGAACCGCCATGGAGGCGAACACCCTGGCGCAATGCCCGGTAATCGTCGCCGGCACCGAGGAGCAGAAGCGCAAGTGGCTGAGCCCGCTCACCGAGGAGTTCCTTCTCACGGCCTACTGCGTTACCGAGCCCGGGGCCGGCAGTGACGTTCAGGGAATACAGACCACAGCGACGCGTCACGGCAACGACTACGTCCTGAACGGGAGCAAGATGTGGATCACGAACGGGGGCGTTGCCGACTGGTACTTCGTTCTCGCTTACACCGACCCGTCTCAGAAATACCGCGGGATGAGCGCTTTCATCGTGCCGAGGGAGACCGAGGGGGTCATCGTCGGAAAGAAAGAGAACAACATGGGCCAACGAGCGTCCGACACCCGGGCGGTGACGTTTCAGAACATTCGGGTGCCACTTGAGAACCGCCTCGGAGAGGAGGGCCATGGGTTTCGCGCGGCGATGACCGCGTTCGACCATTCGAGGCCGGTCGTGGCTTCGGCGGCCGTGGGGTTGGCCCAGTCGGCCTACGACCATGCCGTCGCTTACGCCAAGGAACGGAAGACTTTCGGGGTTCCTATCTACAAGCACCAGGCAATCGGCTTCCTCATCGCCGACATGGCCTGCGCCATCCAGGCCGCGCGGCTCCTCGTTTGGCAATCGGCCTGGACCATCGATCAAGGCAAGCGCAACACTCGCGAAGCCGCCTTCGCGAAGCTCTTCGCCGCGGACACCGCCGTCCGGGTCGCCACCGACGCCGTCCAGGTCTTCGGCGGGAATGGATTCAACAAAGAGTACCCGGTCGAGAAACTCTACCGGGATGCGAAGATCTACCAGATCTACGAAGGTACCAGCCAAATTCAGCGGCTCATCATCGCCAAGGAGATTTTCGAGCGCTAGCCGACGACCGGTTTGGTCTTGACAAAAATAATTGTCGGGTTCTAACATTCTTCCGTGCTGGAAACGGCGACTGAATCACGGCTTGACGTCGTCCGCGAGCTCGGTAGAGCTTCCGTCCTCCTGAACCCCCTCAGGCTTCGCATCCTGCGCGAGCTTCGCGAGCCGGACTCCGCCTCAGGCCTCTCCCGGAAGCTGGGCCTGCCCCGCCAGAAGCTCAACTATCACCTGCGCGAGCTCGAATCGCATGGCTTCCTCGAGCTCGTCGAAGAGCGGCGCAAGGGAAACTGCACCGAGCGCCTCCTTCGCGCCACCGCCCGAAGCTACCTCGTCGACCCGGGCGTCCTCGGTGAGGCGGGACTCGAACCCGACGCGTTCACCGACCGCTTCTCGCCAAGCTATCTGCTTGCGCTCGCGGGCAGGACCCTACGCGATGTCTCGGCGCTTCGCGATAGAGCCGACAAGGCCGGCAAGAAGCTCCCGACCCTTTCGCTCGAATCCGAAGTTCGTTTCGCGTCCGCGGAGAAACAGGCCGCGTTCGCGAACGAGCTGACCAAAGAGTTGCAGCGCCTCCTCGCGAAGTACCACGACGAGAACGCGCCCGGAGGCCGGCCGTTCCGGGTCCTTCTCGTCTCTCACCCGAAGCTGCGTCCGGAGGGAGGTTCACGATGACGCAAAAGATTCGCTCCATCGAGACCGAGATCCGGATCGACGCGCCCTTCGAGGCGGTTTGGGACGCGCTCACCCGCGCGGAAGAGCTCGTGCGATGGTTCCCGCTCGAAGCGGGCGAGAACGTCGACGGCTCCATCTGGATGTCCTGCGGAAGCCGCTCCGCCCTACAGGATCCGATTCGTGTACCACCAGCCTCCACCCGGCCGCGATCCCGCGACCCCCGAGTCGGATGACTTCGCGCAGATCGTGACCGAATACGTCCTCGAGTCCGAGAGGGGCAGGACGCTTCTCCGGCTCGTGCACTCGGGATTCGGCATCGACGCGGAGTGGGACCACCAGTTCGAAGGGACGCGCACCGGCTGGGAAGTGGAGCTCCGCGGGCTCCGTCACTACATCGAGAACCATCGCGGCCGCGACCGCGTGGTGGCCTGGGCGAGAGCGCCCTACACCACGAGTCGCGCCGAAGCCTGGAGCCGCCTCCTGAGCTTCGAGGGACTCCTCGCCGACGGCTCGCTCGATGGGGCGCGCGAAGGCTCGCGATATCGCATACGTGCGCGCACCGGAGACGTCTTCGAGGGCACCGTCCAGCTTTTCGACCCGCCGCGGAACTTCGTGGCCACGGTCGAGTCCTGGAATCGCGCCCTCCTCCGCCTGCGCCTGGAGGATCTCTACGGGCGGCGCGAAGCCCACCTCTGGCTCTCGACCTACGGTCTACCGCGCGAACGAGCGGCAGAGTTCCAGGCGCTATGGCAGACCGAGCTCGACGCCTTCTCAGCGCATGAGGGCGGAGCGATCCACGCCGTCCACGTCATCCGGCGGTTTCACACCAAGGAGGGATGCGATCGTCACCGCGAGGTCCACCGTCGCGATGCGCTCGTCGAGACGGCGCGGCAAAATGCCGGGCCATGCGATGATTCCCGGCACATGGGTATCGTACTCGTAGGGAGAGCCATGAGTCGTGCCCTCCTTATCGTCGATGAGCCCCTCCTCGAACTGGATGAACAGATCGGGGCTCCGCCCGGGGTAGAAGCTTCGCGCGAATTGGACGAGCGTCGGATCGACGACCTCCTCCGCGCTCTCGATCGCCGTCCGCGTCCAGACGCGGGCGACGCCAGGGCAGGTGAGAATCTGCTCCGCCACCATCGCCTCCGCCGCTTCGCGTTTCACCTTCGCCTTCGCGAGGGCCTTGTCGTCGAAGTGAAGCGGCGCCAGAAACCAGCCTGGCTTCCCCGCGCGCGCGATGCAAGCCAGGTCCGAGTGGGAGATCCTGCCGCCGGGGAGGCCGTGCCGGGCCTGGTACTCCGGCAGCGGCGCCACGCCGTGATCGGCCGATAGCGCCACCGCGACCCGCCCGAGGCCTATCGTTCGGTCGAGGAAGCGGAAGAACTCCCCGAGCTCGCGATCGAGCCGCAGGACGGCGTCGAGGAGCTCACGGCTGTTGGGCCCGTAGTCGTGGCCGATGGAGTCGATGCTCGAGAATCCGAGCGCGAGGAAGTCCGTCGCATCGTCCGCGCCCAGCTCCTCCTCGCGCACCAGGCTTTCGGCGAACGCCAGGAGGTATGGCTCGAGGAAGGGGGTCTCGAAGAGCGCGTGATAGAACCCGGGATCCTCGGCGAGGCTTCCCCGGCCCAGCACTCTCGGAACTCCCGAGTCCTTTGCGCCCGGGCCGGAGGCTTCGACCTTCATCGACGCGAGAAGAGCTTCGGGGACCGGCAAAGGCTCCCACGTCCGTCCGAAGTAGCCGTCGGCGAGCCGCCGCTCGTGGAATTCAGTGACCCACGACGGATACTCCTCCATGAAATAGCGGCTCGTCACCCACTGGCCGGTCGTGCCGTCGAACCAGAAAGCGCCGTCGGCCTTTTTTCCGGCCATCAGCACCGCCGAGCGATCCTTGCCCGCGGCGGAGTAGACCTTGGACGCGCGAAAGCGCTCCTTCATCCAGTCGCCGAGCGCCGTTCCGCGGAGTCTTCGCGGCGAGCGTCCGAGAAACTGGGGCCGCCTCGTTTCTCCGGTGCCAACCGCCAGAATTGGCGAATCCGGATCCTCGACGCAATAGACCTCCCGCTTCTCGTCGCGATCGTACCAATCGTTGCCGACGATGCCCGAGCGCGAAGGGAAACGGCCGGTCGACAGCGAAGCATGCCCCGGCGCCGTGATGGTGACCGCGTGGGCGTGATGGGTCTCCGTGAAAACTACGCCGCGTTCCAGGAGAAAAAGGAGCCCGCCCTCGAGAGCCGGACGGAATCGTTCCAGGTACTCCGCCCGCCCCTGGTCGAGACTCAGAAAGAGCACCAGCTTCGGAGGCGCGGTCTGGGCGGAGACGGCGCTCGCCCCGAAAAGGGCCGCGGCCGCGAGTAAATGCCTCATGAAATAGGAGCTTACGCGATGCGCCGCCATCCTTGCCAGAAGTACCCCCATCAGCTAACCTGATACTACACGACCCAATCTACCCGTTTGTTACAGGCGGCCGGGCATCCGGCCCGGGAGCGGCACGGTCTCGATGCAGTACGGCGAACTCATCGACTTTCTCCAGAACGTCGGTAAAGATCCCTCCCGCCTCATCTTCGAGGACGAGCTCACCGGGCTGCACAATCGGCGATTTCTCCTCAGCTACTTCGAGCACAAGGTCCACTGGGATCAGGACGAGCACTTTCCCCTGTCACTCCTGATCCTGGACGTCGACCTCTTCAAGAACATCAACGATACCTACGGTCACGATGCCGGCGACGAAGCCCTGGTGTTCGTCGCGAGGCTCCTCGAGGAGATCGCCGGCGAGGACAGCTATCCGGTCCGATTCGGCGGCGACGAGTTCATGGTGCTTCTGCCGAGGACCGACCTTTCGAAGGCGGTGACGCTGGCTCATCGCCTTCATCAGCTCGCCAAGGAGCGCCCGCTGACGCTTCCCGACGGCAAAGGTCAGATCTACGTCTCCCTCAGCATCGGGGTTGCTTCGGCGCGAACCGACGCCGCGAGCGGGAACGACCTCATTCGCAAGGCGGACACCGCCCTCTACGCGTCGAAGAAACAGGGCCGGAACCGGGTGTCGGTGGCGAAGGAGACGGATCCTCAGAAGACGGCTCCCAAGGTCGCGCTCCATCGGCTCGACGACGCCGAGATCGCCGGCCGGAGCGGAGAGCTCCAGGCGGTGTCCGATGCGCTCGAAGCGCTCAGCGTCGGGGAGTCGCGTTTCCTTCTGATCGAAGGGACCCCGGGGATGGGGAAGTCGACGGTCATCGAGACCGTTCGCCGGAGCCTCGCGCTCAACCAGTCGCTCGCGGTGGTGAAGCTCACGGGCAAGCGACAGGAGGGATACCGGCCGTACTACCTCGCCGGGCAGGTAATCGTCTCGCTCATGACCCGGCGCGCCGACAAAGGCGTTCCCGCGCTCGATGCTCTCGACGCCCGGGAGCTTCATTACCTGGGCCACGTACTGCCCAACCTCGACGACCGCTCCCACTCGAACGAGGAGGACGAGCGCCGCCTCCGCGAGGGCATCTTCGTCACCCTGGTGAAGCTCACGACGAAGCTCCTAGAGGGGAAGCCGCTGGTGCTCCTGTTGGACGACCTGCAGTTCGCCGACGAGGGGACCCTGGTTCTTCTCAAGGTGCTCCTCGGCCGGGCCGACGCCCACGTCTTCGTGTGCGCCACGATGAACGGCGCGCTCGGCATCGGGCAGGACGAAGAGGCCCCACCCTGCGAACGATTCCTCCAGGGGAAGGACGCCGAGCTCAGACTCGTGAAGCGGCAGCTCCAGCCGCTCGCCGCCGAGGACATCCGCATCCATCTCTCGGGTGTCTTTCCCGGAATCGACCTGCCGCCGGGCTTCGAGGCCGAGCTCGCCCGGATCACTTCGGGAAACCCTCTCTTTCTCGCCGAGATACTTCGAAAGCTCGTTCTCGATCAGAAGCTTTCGCTCCACGGTCAGCGATGGACGGTCGAGCCTCCCGAGGAAGGGTACCTACCCCGCTCTCTCGAGGAGATCGTGAGCCAGAAGATCGCCGCTCTCGACCAGGAGGGCCGCAAGCTCCTCGAGCAGGTTTCGACCCTGGGTGAGGACGTTCCCTTGAGCGTGGTCGCGGGCGCGACCGACGTGTCAGAGAACGAGGTGCTCGAGTTCCTGGATCGCGCCGAGAACCTCGGGCTTCTCCGCACCGACTTCCAGATCAACGACGAGTCCATGCGCTTTCTGGGAAAGCGGGTCCTCGAGATCGTATACGGCTCCATTCAGAACGAGCGTCGCCAGGAGCTGCACGAGCGCGCGGGGGCCTACCAGGAAGAGCTCCACCAGAAGCGGCTCGGCCCTTCGGCCTCGATTCTCGCTTACCACTTCAAGCGCTCCGCGAACCGGGACAAGGCCGCCCGCTACGATCAAATTCAGAGCGATCTGCGAAGAAAGAGTTTCGATCGCGAGGAAGCGGAGAACTACACGGGAGAGTCTCTCGTCGACGAAGACGAAGGTCCCCGGGAGGAGAAGCTCGGCGCCGCGGCGCTGGCGCAGCTTCCGAACCTGTTCCGGACGCTGGTGACGACCGTACGCAGCGTCCAGCTCTATCCTCCCGACAGCAAGCCCATCCAGAAGGCGTATCAGACCGCGTTCGACGCCGTGGCGTCGGTGCTCGCGTACGCGGATCACCTGGAGCTCTCCCGCTCGAAGGGTGTGCTCCTCGCGAACGGCCACAAGGTGGACGTGAACGATTTCCGCCTCCTTGCGAACTCCTATCTGGAGCTCCTGGATCGGGCCGAGCTCGAGAGTATCGACTTTCGACGAGGACTCTCGCCCGACGAGCTCAAGGCGGTCCTCACGCAGCTCGGGCAGGTCAAGCCGGAGCTCGTCGACGGAAGCTTCTGGAAGGCCTTTGCCTCCGAGCGGCGTTTCGAGCACATCTCGTGCCGGCAGCTGCGCTATTCCGAAGTCCGTAAGCGCAAACCGGGTGGCAGGGCGGCGCCGGGTGGCGCGGCGGCCGATCTCGGCCCCGAAGAATGGAGCCTCGTCCCCCGAATCCTGCGGGCGCTTCTCGGGGCGGCGAAGAACGTGAAGCTCTATCCCCTCGGAAGCCGCCAGGTCTCCTCCGCCATCGACCAGCTCCAGGAAGAGCTCTCGACGATGCTCACCCGCCGGCCCGTCCTGACCCTGGCGCGCGCCGAGGGGTCGCTTCTCGCGAACGGGGGCAAAGCTCCAACCGCGGGGCTCGAGACCCTACTGGAAAGCGTCGTTTCTCTGTTCTCGTCCTCGGAGCTCGAGAGCGTCACGTTTCTCGAGTCGCTGACCCGTGAGGAGCTCCTGGTCTTCGTCGGAGCGCTGAAGGATCTTCCCGCGGTCGTCGAGCCTTCGTTCTGGCCGGCTTTGGCGCGCGAGCGCGAGCTTCAGGGGCTGGTCTTCAACGATCGCCGCTACGCCACCTCAATCGTCGACAGCGTCCTCGAGGCGGTCGATACCGAGCCCGACCCCGACGAGCCGGAGGCTTCGGCTCTCGCGGGTATCTCCAACGAGCCCACGGAAGCGCTCATCGACGCTCTTCCCACGATCGGGAAAGACCTCCTGGTGAAGGGGGAGCACCCGCTGGTGCGGAAGGTGATGCGGCGGGTCTTCGCCGACTACGCCGGCCAGGACGTCGCGGTGCGCGAGAAAATCGTCCGCTCCTGCCGCACTCTCCTCGAGACCTTGATTCAGGCTCTGCAGCACCAGTTCGCGGGCATCATCGCCGAGCACATCCTGAAGGCCTTTCGCGAGGAGGAGGACGACCACATCCTGGGAGAGCTCGCGGGCCTCCTCTATCAGATGACGGGTAGCGTCCTTCAGTTCGCGGACTTCTCGCTCGCGGGCCGGATTTTCGCCGAGCTCCGGGATCGCCAGCGGGAGCTGATGAAAACTCCCCGGGCCACCGGGCGCGGTTTCGCCGTCTTGAACCGCAAGATGGACGCCTCGACCAAGGCCCTGCTGATGGAAGAGCTCCAGTCGAAGGATCCCGAGCGCCAGGAGCGGGCGGCGCTCGTGCTCGAGAGCCTGGGCAAGCCGGCGATAAATCTCCTCGTCGAGGTCATCAAGCAGGAAAAAGACTTCCGCACCCGCCAGCTCGCCGCCGGGCTCCTCTCCCGGATGGGCCGCGACGCCGCGGACCGGATCAAGCAGGAAGTGGTTCTCGAGGTGACGTCCGAGCAGCGCTTCCGGATTCTCGAAGTGATCGACGTCGTCACCCGCGAGCTCAAGACCGAGCTCGCGTTCTGCCTCTCGGACGTGAACCCCAAAGTCCGCCGCGCAGCTTTTCGCCTGTCCGAGCGGCTGAACGACAAACAGGTCCTCGAGCTTCTCGTCGATTTCGCGCGGCATCAGGATATCGGCGTCGCCAAAGGAGCCATTCGGAGCCTCGCGAGCCTTCGCTCGCCTCACGCGGTCGGGGCGTTGGTGTCGACACTCCAGGTGACCAAGGATCCGGAGAGGGCGATCGCCTGCGCCCAGGCGCTCGCGCAGCTCGGCGATCCGGTCGCGGTTCCCGCCCTCGAGTCGGTTCTCACCGCGCGCAAGTTTCCCGTTCTCGGCGGGCTCCGATGGGACGACCAGGTCCGGGCCACGGCCGCCTTCGCTCTCGCTCACATCGGCGGAGACCGCGCCAAGAACGTTCTGAAGAAGGTGATCAACGACTCCGACCCGCGCATCCGCCAGATCGCCCTCCATGGAACGTCGGGGGTTCCGAGGCCCGCGGTTCTCATCGAGGACTCCGACGACGCCGAGGTCGGTGAAGAAGACGAGGGCGTCGCCTGAGGCGGGATCAGCGGGCGCAGTAGGCCATCGCGGCGAGCAACAAGACCAGGGCGACGGGCGGTATCCACAGAAACGGCATCCACTTCTGCAAGCGTCCCTGACGCTCGGGGTCTTCGAGCTCCATTTACTTCCCCTCGGACTCCGCGCCGAAGAGCTTCGCGATCTGGTCCTGGAGCTTCCGGGCTTCCTCCGATCGGCCGAGCTCCCTAAGCTCCTCCACGAGCCGCTCCATCTGCTCGCGCATTTTCTGGAAGCTCTCCTTCGCCTCCGCGGAGGTCTCGCCGGCAGCCTCGTCGATCGCCGCGCGGGCGGCGTCGAGCTGCTGCCGGACCTCCTTCTCTTTCTCGCCCCAGTCCACCTCTCCGACCTCGCGCTCCACGTCCGAGACGAGGCTCTTCGCCTCCTGCACCCAATCCGAGGAGCCGATGCGCGAGAGAAACCGGCTCGCCTCCCAGCTGGCCTGCCGTACGGTGAGCTCCATTGCCGAGTCGACTCCCTCCACCGTTCCGCCCTCGCCGAGCTTCTCGGCGTCTGGATCGAAGACGTGCGCGAGAAGGTAGAGCCCCGAATCGTCTGACTCCACCGAGAACGTCGACTCGCGCGTGAGCTGGGCCGCCACCTCGGGCTCGATCGAGAGCGTGGTCCGCACCCGCGCCTCGGCGATGTCCACTTTTTCGACCCGTCCTATCTCGAAATCGTGGAAGCGCACGGGCTCGCCGCCCGAAAGGGCATGCCGCTCGTCGAAGAGCACGTAGACCACGGCGCCTCCGGGTCTCGGCGGCTCTTCCTCGCGCCTGCAGGCAAGCGCGAGCGATACGGCCGCGAAAAATAGCAGGCGCTTCATGGCCGAAGTCTAGCAAAGCGCGCACTCTTTTGACACGCGCGATCGCTGCATGGTAGGGATGAGGCGGCCCATGAGCGTCGAGATCTCCCGAAGACAGTTCTTTCATGCGGGAGCGGTCGCCGCGACGACGGCGTTCGGCTTCGATTTGCGGGCTGCGGCGGCGGCAGCCCGCGAGCTCAAGATCGCCCGCACCACCGAGACCCGAAGCGTCTGTCCGTACTGCGCCGTCGGCTGCGGAGTCGTGATCCACACTCTCGGCGATCGGGCGCAGAACGTGAAGCCCACGGTGGTGCACATCGAAGGCGACGTCGAAAGCCCGATCAGCAGAGGCACACTCTGCTCCAAGGGCATCTCCCTCAGGCAGTACGTGGTGAACGATCGGAGACTCACACGGCCCTTGTATCGCGCGTCCGGGAGCGCCGAGTGGACGCCGCTCTCCTGGGACGAGACGATCTCGCGTCTCGCGCGGCGGATCAAGGACACCCGCGACCGCGGATTCGAGGGCGTCGACGGTCAGGGACGCACGGTAAACCGTCTCCGCAGCCTCGCGATGATCGGCGGCTGCACCGACACCAACGAGATCAACTACCTCCTGGGGAAGCTCCGATTCAGCCTCGGGGTTCTCGCCTACGAGAACCAGGCCCGTCTTTGACACGGCCCCACGGTGGCCAGTCTGGCCGCCACCTTCGGCCGGGGGGCCATGACCAACGGCTGGACCGACGTCGCCAATGCGGACGTCGTCCTGATCATGGGAGGCAATCCCGCCGAGAACCATCCCGTGGGATTCCGGTTCGCGATGGAGGCGCGGCGGAATCGCAAGGCGAAGCTCGTCGTCGTGGACCCGAGGTTCAACCGCAGCGCTGCCGTCGCCGATCTCTACGTTCCGCTCCGCGCCGGGACGGATATCGCGTTTCTAGGCGGCCTCATCCACTACGCGCTCTCCCGCGGGATGTATCACGCCGATTACGTGAAGGAGCACACCAACGCCTCGTTTCTCGTCGACGACGAGTTCTCGTTCGCGGACGGCCACTTCTCCGGGTGGACCGAGGAGACGAATCGCTACGACAAGACGAGCTGGCGCTACCAGCTCGACGAGAAGGGCTTCGCGCGGGTCGACCCGACGCTCCAGCATCCCCGCTCGGTGTTCCAGCTCCTGGTGCAGCACTACTCCCGCTACACGCCGGAACAAGTGGCTGCCATCTGCGGATGCACCGCTTCGGAGTTCGAGCGAGCGGCCGAGATCGTCTGCTCCACCGGACGCGCCGGCCGATCGGGCACCATCCTCTACGCTCTCGGGTGGACCCAGCACAGCCATTCGGTGCAGCTCATCCACGCGGCGGCGATGCTCCAGCTCCTTCTCGGGAACATCGGGATGCCCGGCGGGGGCGTGAACGCCCAGCGGGGGCACTCGAACATCCAGGGCGCCACCGACATGGGCGCCTGGAACATGCTCCCCGGCTACCTTCGGGTCCCCGTCGCTTCCTGGAAGACGCTCGCCGACTACGTCGCCGCGAACACGCCGAAGCCGCTCCGACCCGACTCCATGAACTACTGGAGCAACACGTCGAAGTTCCTGGTAAGCCTCCTGAAGTCCTACTACGGCGAGAAGGCGACTTCGGCGAACGACTTCGGCTACGACCTTCTTCCCAAGATTGGAGACGGAGAGAACCACGGGTGGGGTTTTCTCTTCGACCGCATGGCCGGGGGAGAGCTCGAGGGGATGATCTCCTTCGGGATGAACCCCGTCGCGAACGGCCCGAACTCCTCTAAAATGCTCGACGGCCTCTCGAAGCTGAAATGGCTCGCCGTCGTCGAGAACTTCGAGACCGAGACCGCCGCCTTCTGGAAGGCGGGAACCCTCGCCCCCGAGTACTACCCGGAAGCACCCGCGGCGAAGGACGTCGCGACCGAAGTGTTCCTCCTGCCTGCCGCCTGCTTCGCGGAGAAGGACGGGACGTTCGTGAACTCTTCGCGGTGGCTCCAGTGGAAGCGCGCCGCCCTCGAGCCTCCCGGAGAGGCGAAGCCCGATCAAGAGATCATCGCGCGTCTCTTTCTCGAGATCCGGAGGCTCTACGAGGAAGAAGGCGGCAAGGGAAGCGAGTCTCTCCTCGGTATGGCCTGGGACTACGGGAACCCTGTTTCGCCCGATCTCGAGGAAGTCGCGAAGGAGCTGAACGGGCAGACCGTCGCTACCGGGCGTCAGGTCTCGGGGTTCTCCGAGCTCAAGGAAGACGGCTCGACCTCGTGCGGCAACTGGCTCTATTCCGGCTCCTTCACCGAAGCGGGAAACATGATGGCCCGGAAGGGGCAGGAGGACCCGACGGGCCTCGGGCTCTTTCCAAACTACAGCTGGAGCTGGCCTTCCAACCGGCGCATCCTCTATAACCGGGCGTCCGCCGACGCCGAGGGAAGACCGTGGGATCCGTCGCGCGCGCCCCTGCGGTTCGAGAACGGCCGCTACGTGGGGGACGTTCCCGATTTCAAGGCGGACGCTCTTCCCGAATCTCTCGGAGCGTTCATCATGCTCCCCGAGGGTGTCGCGAAGCTCTTCACCCCCGATTTCGCCGAGGGGCCGTTCCCCGAGCACTACGAGCCGGTGGAGTCGCCGGTCGCGAACGCCCTTCATCCGGGGGTCGGGTCGAACCCCATGGCGACGGTCTTCCGCGGAGAGCTGGATCCGCTGGGAAGCCCGGAGCAGTACCCCTACGTGGCGCTCACCTATCGACTGACGGAGCACTTCCACTACTGGACCAAGCACGTGGAGACGAGCTCGCTTCTGCAGTCGAGCTTCTTCGTCGAAGTGCCCGAGGCCCTCGCTCGCGAGAAGGGGATCGCGAGCGGCGACCGCGTTCGCGTCACCTCGGCGCGGGGAGCCGTCGAGGGCGCGGCGATGGTCACGAAGCGCATACGGCCCCTCGAGGTCTCGGGAAGGACGATTTACCAGGTCGGCCTTCCGATCCACTGGGGATTTCTCGGGAGAGTCAAAGGACCGCTCGTCAACAACCTCACGCCCTCGGTGCTCGACCCGAACTCCGGGACGCCCGAGTACAAGGGGTTCCTGGTGAATTTGGAGAAAGCGTGATGGCGAGCGTTCGCCTTCGCGCGAAGCGCTTCGGCGAAACCGCGCCGAAGCCCGAAGGGCGTAGGCGGGAGCGCCCC
>DAISKN010000046.1:0-17614 GCA_036820975.1 Acidobacteriota bacterium
TGCGCCTCGAGCTCGGCCTCCAGAGTCCTCTCGTCGATGCCGTCCCGGACGAACGCCGCGGTGTTGCGAATGGCGTCAGCCGTCAAGGCGCACACTCGCCTCATGGCGTCGATCTCCTCCGGACCGTGGACCATTCGCAGTCGAGCCACGTCTTCATACGCGTTGTCGACCCTTCCGCCGGGGTATTCGCGCTGTAGATGAAAGGCGAGCGCTTCGGAGGCCGTCCATCTGGCGATGAAATCCGATTCGACGGACGGGATGGAGCGGGGTCGACCGAAGTTCAACCGCAGGCGCTTGCCTTTGGAAACCCATCCCGCCACGGCTCCGGAGAGCTCGGAGTACGCGCGCACGTCGTCGATGCCCGACGTTTCCCGAAGGTCGGGGTCCGTTTCCAGCAGCCGGCCGGGGAAATCGTTCGGGCGCGCCTCGCTCTCGTAGCGCGGATCGCGGGGCGGGGTGAAGAGAACGATGCTTCCGGCGTCGGCGTCGACAACAAGCATCGAGTCCGGCAGCTCGAGCCCGGTGAAATAGAGGAAGTCGTCGAGCTGGCGGAACGTGAACCCCTCCGAGACGCCGTTGCGGGAGGGAGTGAGATGGACGCCCCCGCCGGAGCGCCGCAGCTGCGCCAGCATCTTGTCCCGCCGAGCTCGATGCACCTCTTTCGAGTGCGTCATCCGGGTCCACTCGAAGAAGCGCTGCTCGCGCGTCGCCGGCGGTGCCTGGGGCGAGGCGACTTCGGGGGCCGATAGAAGCGCGAAGGAGACCATGAAGGATTCGAGCAATCTTCCCACCTCCGCGCCCATTAGAGCACAGGAGTCCGAGGCCGGAGGGAAACACCTACGGTCCGACGCCGGCCCCACGGATATCCGTTGCCGTTTGCGGACTTGGCGATAGCGGACCGCTGGCACGCGGCTTGCGAGAGTGACGTCGAAGGAGAAGCCAGAATGAAAATACGAGGCCTGGGAGACATGACGTTCGACCAGCTCCGGTTCGAGATCGGCCGGGGCGGGAAGTTCGTGGTTTTCGAGTACTGCGTGTCGATCCTGATTTTGACGTTCAAGAACCCGACCGACATCTACTTCATTCGCGGCGGAGAGAGCGCCGCGGGAAGAAGCTTCGGCTACAGTCTCGTGTCTCTGGTCATGGGCTGGTGGGGGTTTCCCTGGGGGCCGATCTATACCATCTCTTCCCTGGTAACGAATCTCGGCGGAGGCAGGGACGTGACGGAGGACGTGCTCGCCGCTCTCGCTTCCGTCCCGCGTCCGGCGTGACGGGAGCTCGATGACCGACGGATTGCGTTGATTCTCTGATCGGGATAGAAAGCTCCCGTGAGGACGGTGAGCGCCAAGCCAACCAAGGGACAGGAGCGCCGGAGGACCCTCCTCGACGACCTGCGTCTGCTGGCCTACATCGCGAGGGTCGGGATCAACTACGTCCTCGCCGGGCGGAGCATTCGAAGGAAGTTTCGCGAGCTCCAGCGCACCGGAGGAACGTTCTACGTGGACGAGGATCGTTCGCCGAGGCCGAGGGGCTGATTCCTTTGACTTTCAAGCTTCGCGACGACATACCGCGCGGGACCACCTTCGCCTACCGCAACCCTCCCCGCTCTGGAAACGAGATCAACGGGCTCGGCGAGAGGAGCTTCCGGCGGGCCGCGCACGTTTTTCACAACGACGGCAGCGACGCTCTTCCCTGGGACGCCCTCGACCGCCTGTTCTCGTACGTCAACAGCTGGAGGGCCGTCCTCTACATCATGAAGAACATCTGGAACCTTCGAAAGTCGACGGGTCCCGCGGCCCCGGTTCAACGAGTGGTCTCGGACCCGGCCGCGATGACCCGCGAGGTAAAGGACCGCGCCCGGGCGCTGGGGGCCGATCTCGTCGGCATAACCACGCTGAAGCCCGGGCACGTTTACGAGGGCCATGAAGTCGAGTACCGCTACGCGGTCGCAATCGGCGTCCGGATGAACCGCGACCGAATGAGAAACGTCCCCGACGACACGTCCGCCGGGGAAGTGATGAGGGTGTACGCGCGTATCGGCGAAATCGCCTCGACGCTCTCGGAGGAGATCCGGGCGATGGGATGGCCCGCCCGGGCGTACGGGAACCCCAACAGCGGCGACCTGCTGCACATTCCCATCGCCATCGACTGCGGCTTCGGCGAGCTCGGAAAGCACGGCTCGCTCATCTCCCGCGACCACGGCTCGAACTTCCGTCTGGGCTCGGTCGTCACCGACCTGCCGCTCGCGGTCGAAGACGCCCCGGTCGACATCGGCGTCGACGATCTCTGCGCCCGATGCACCGCCTGCGTTCGAGCCTGCCCCGTCGACGCGATCTTCGACCAGAAGCAGTGGGTTCGGGGCCTCGAAAAGTGGTACGTGGACTTCGACAAGTGCATCTACTACTTCTGCGAGACCAGCGGCTGCGCCATCTGCATCGAAGTCTGTCCCTGGAGCGAGGAGGGTAGAGGGGCATGGCTGTCGGAGAAACTCCTCTCCAGGAGGGCCTCGGGATGAGCGCCATCGAAAGCTCCGGCTTTCCTCTCGTCTTCAAGGCCGATGCCCCCGATAGCGACGGCGTCGACGCGGAGCTCGGGGTCGAGGTCCTCGCCCGATGTCTCGAAGGCATGCAGAAAGAGGCGCTGGTCCGCGTCGGGCAATCGCCGCCCTGGCGAATGGTCTCCGACGAAGGCCCCTACCTCGAGGGAACGGACCTCGCCCCGTTTCCTCTCGCGTTCTTCACCGCCGGGATGCAGTTCTCGTTTCTCTCCGAGCTCGCGCGGCTTTCGCGAGAAGAAGGCATCGCCCTTCACTCGGCGCGGCTTGCTCAGGACAACTTCTATTCGATGGAGGGCTCGTTTCTCCGCGGCGATGCGGAGGGCGGGGCGCGTTCGGCGGAGCTTCGTCTGAGCCTCGATGCCGAAGCGTCGCCCGATGTCGTCGCCCGTCTGGTTCGGCGTGCCCACCGAAGCCACCCCGCTCACGCCGTCATGCGGGATGTCCTCGAGAACACGTTCGCTCTGGTCCACAACGGTCGTGCTCTGCCCCTCGATGGGTTTCGGCCGTCGTCCCTGCCGACGGCCATGAACCCGCGCGGGATTCTGGAACGACTGAAGCCCGAGCCGGCGCGTCTGCCCGTGGTGATCGAGAAGGTCGCCGCCGCCGCGGTGGTCCACGGCGTAGAAGGAGGAGCGGGAACGAGCCTTTCGCACGAGCAGAAGCGAATGCTCCATATTCACGGGGAGGCCCGTCTGCTGGAAGGGCTGCGCGCGGAAACGACGATCCAGCTCTTCAAGCCGATTGGCAGTACGTTTCGATTCCATTCCGACGAGTCGCAGGACGGGGCGCCCTCGTCTCTCGCCTACCTCTGCGCCGGAGTCGCTTTCTGCTACCTCACCCAGATCGGCCGCTACGCCCGAATCGTCCGGCGCGCGCTCGATTCGTACGCCGTCCGTCAGCGCTCGACGTTCCGGCGCGAGTCCTCGCCGGAGGACGATACCCTGGTGGGCCGTTCGAGCCCGTTCGACACAGTGGTATTCCTCGAGGGCTCTCTGACCGAGGCTGAGGCCCGGGACCTGGTGCGGATGGGCGAAAGGACGTGCTTCCTCCACGCGTCCATGCGGGGAGCCTTTCCGTCCCTCCTCGCGGCCGAGCTGGGAGGCGAGCCCCTCGAAGCGGATTAGGGTGCCAGCTCGAACGTGAAGCGCACCCGCTGACCGGCCGTCCCGGCGAGCCGAAAGACGATCGTTTTTCCGTCCACCGTCACCACGGTGCCTGTTTCCACTCTCAGGCTTGCTGGCGCGAAATGATCGGTCGAGGAGAACTCGAACTTCCAGAAAGCCTCGCCGCGGATGTCGGAGTCCGTATAGGCCTCGATGGAGTTCTGGCCGACCAGGCCGCGAAAAACGTGGGTCGCCGGCCCGGAGCTGGAGGTTTCGTCCACTCGAGAGTCGTTCAGACGGATGAACCCGCGAGCGCTCCTCTCACCCGGAGGCGTCGAGAGCGCGCTGAGGAAGGAGGTTCGAAGCCCCTCGCGATCTCCGGGGGCTCTGAGGTCGATGTTCACTCCCTGCCCTATGGAGTGAGTCTGGCCGCTGGATCCGACCACCGTGAGCTGGACGGTGATGAGCGGAGAGCCGCTGCAGCTGCCATAGGTTGGAGGATTCCAGTTCACGGTGACGGTCCGCCCCGAGTAGCTCACAGGGGGCCGCGGACCCGGCATGTTGCCTCCGGGATCGACGGCCCAGTTGTACTGCACGATGGGCCCCGTCGAGCATGAGCCATCGAAGCGCCAGACACAGGAGTTGAGCTTCGTGGCCGTGAAGCACGCCGTTACCGGAGGGGCCGCCGCCGTCGTTGTCGTACTGGAACTGCTCGTGGTACTGGAGCTTGTCGTGGTAGGACCGACGCTCGTCGTGGTGGTGCTCGGGGCGGTGGAGGTGGTGGTGCTTGGCGCCGTCGTCGTCGGAGAGGTGGTGGTCGTCGCCGCAACGGTGGTCGTGCCAGGCGCGCTCGTTGTCGTGGGAGGGACACTCGTAGTCGCTGTGGTCGTGGTCGACGGAGTCGTGGTCGTTGGAGTGATAGTAGTGGTTGGCGGGGGAATGGTGGTTGTCGGCGCTCCTCCCGTGGGAACCGTGGTCGTACTCGACGGTGCCGCTGAAGGAGCCACGGTCGTCGTGGCGTCGCCGCTGGCTACGACTACCGCTCCCGCCGCCCCTGCCGCGACTCCGGCGACGGCCACGGCCGTGCCGATGCCCAATCCACCACCGACGCCGGCGCTGACGCCCGCCGCAGTGATGAAGCCGGCGATCCCCGCGGCCTGGAACCCTGCAGGGATGGCTGCCGCACCCGCTTTGGTGGCGCCCACGATGATGCCGGGGTTCGAGCCGGTGTAGGCGGCCGGGGCTCGACGCTTGCACGGGTCCTTGACCTCCGGGTCGTACTCCTCGGTGCGGACGCCGTTGAAGGTGGTGTCGATCGCCTCGACGTAGTAGATCACCCGCTCGGTTTCCGGCCCGGGCTTCGGGAGGATGGCGAGGAAGCTCTCGGGGTCGGGCTTCATCGTCATCTCCACATAGTAAAAGTCCGGGAACTTGTCGGAACGAAAATAGACCTTCGCCGTCAGGATCTCCTCTCCGGGCTGGATGGCGGCGGCCAGCTCCGGAAACTGATCCTCGGGCCAGCAGTCCTCCGCTTCGTGGCCGATGACCGGGTCGACCTGGGCCATGCTTTCGGCGCCGGTCAATAGAAGCAAGCCGCCGAGACCGAGGCTCCGGGCCAGGCGGGATCGTGCGAAGGAGTACATTCGCTTGTCCCTGATCGGAGCAATACGCGTGCCGAGCCCGGCACTCGAAGAAAAGGACTTGGCGCAGACGAGGAAACCCCGGTGTGGGAGAACGGCAGTCCCGAGTGGGGAATTCACCCGATCCTCGGAGAGTGCTTTCCCGGCGTCCAGCCGGCGCCGGCAATCGCGCGGGCGGCCACCTGCCGCGGATGCTCCTCGAGATCCGTGGCCATGGTGTCGTTCCAGCGGTTCAGGTACCCGAAGAGCGAGATGGTCGCCACGATCTCGACGATTTGCCCCTCGTCGAAGTGCTTTCGGAGATCCTCGAAGTCGGCGGCGGTAGCCTGGTTCGGGACCGTCGCCGCTTTCCAGGCGATGCGCAGCGCCGCGCGCTCGCGGTCGGTGAAGAGCGGGCTCGATTCGAACTCCCAGACGGCGCGAATCTTTTCGTCCTCGGCGCGGTAGATGCTCGAGAGATTCGCCATGTGCGCTTGACAGTACCGGCAGCCCGCGGCCTGGCTGGCGACCAGGCTCACGAGCATCTTCAACTGTTCGTCGACCGTGCCCTCGTAGAGTACCGCCCGGTTCAGCGCCATGAAGGCTTCCGCGATGGCGGGCCGGCGCGACATCGTGAGGATGCTGTTGGGGACGAACCCGCGGGTCTTCGCGTAGTGCTCGAAGCGCTCCCGGAACTGCGGAGCCTCGTCGCGAGAAAGCGGGTTAACATGAGCCACATTTACCTCCCGTAGCTCTCGGTCGTGGAAGAAACCGAGCATGAACCCGATGGGAAAGACCAATCCGCATCGCGGATGCTAGCATACCGCCCTTTCCCGCTTCCGCCGGAGACCCGTCTGTGCTAATTTTTTAACAGTCGCGAGGAGGGTTGCGTCCATGGATCTGGTCCACGATCTCGGCTTCGGTTTCCGACTCCTTCGAAAGCGTCCCGGATTCACCCTCGCGGGGGCGCTGGTCCTCGCTATCGGGATCGGCGCCACCACCACCATCTTCAGCGCCGTCGATGCCCTGCTCCTCCGGCCCCTTCCGTATCCCGCGGCCGAGAGGCTGATCACCCTCCGCGAGGTGAACCACGGTCAGGGGCAGGCCGACAGCGACGTCTCGCCCGTCCAGTTCGCGGACTTCCGGAAAAAAGTGTCGAGCTTCGAGGACGTCGCCGGCTGGTGGTATCCGGACCTCAACCTCACCGGACACGATCGGGAGCCCGAGCGCATCTCGACCGCCGACGTGACCGACAACTTCTTCTCCGTGCTCGGGGTCGATCCGGTGGAAGGGAGGGCATTCGCGACGGGCGAGGATCGTTACGGAGCCGAGCCGGTGGTGGTCATCGGCTACGACCTGTGGAAGCGGCGATACGGAGGCGATCGAAGCCTACTGGGACGCCCCATATTTCTCGACGGTCGGGAGACGGTCGTGGTCGGCATCGCTCCTCCAGGATTCCGCTATCCGAGGCAAACCGAGGTTTGGCGCCCGCTCGGTTGGGACCCGACGCAGCACAATCGGGGGGCGCGCTTCTTCGGAGTCATCGCCCGCCTCGCGGAGGGGAAGAGCCTCGAAGAAGCGAGAGCGGAGGTCGATGCGCTCACCACCGGTCTCGCGCGGGACTTCCCCGCGACCAACGGCGGTTGGAGCGCGTCGGTGGTCCCGCTCCTTCACTCCGAGCTGGGGCGCACGCGGCAGGGGCTCCTGGTGCTTCTCGGGGCCGTCGGGTTCGTGCTCGTCCTCGCCTGCGCCAACGTGGCGAACCTTCTCATGGCCCAGGGCATGGGCCGCGGGGACGAAGTCGCGATACGAACGGCCCTCGGCGCGAACCGAAGGCGGCTCGCGACGCAGTTTCTCGCCGAGAGCCTGGCGCTCGCGCTCCTCGGCGGCGCCGCTGGTCTCGCCCTCGCGGTCTACGGCGTCGCGGCGCTGAAGCGGATCGTGCCCGTCATGGTGCCGCGGATCGAGCTCGTGGGAGTCGATCTCCGGGTGCTCGGGTTCACGCTCGGCGTGGTCCTGCTGACGGCGTTCGTCTTCGGCACCATCCCCGCCTGGCAGACCTCGAAAGGAGCGCCGAGCGGCGGGCGCACGACGGGCCGGCGCACCCGCGACCTGTTCGTCGTGACCCAGGTTGCAGTTGCGCTGCTCATGCTCGTCGGCGCCGGCCTGCTGATGCGGAGCTTCGAGCGCCTCCTGCGCGAGGATCCGGGGTTCACCGGGCTCCACTCGACGACCTTCAACCTCCAGGTGCCCGCCTCGAGCTACGACGACTGGAACGAGGTCTCGGACTTCTACGCGCGCCTCGTCGAGAGGATCTCGGACACGGAGGGCGTGCGCGGGGCCGCGGTCACCGCCTTTCTCCCACTCGAGCCCGGCTGGCCTATTCCTTTCACCATCCGGGGGCGCGCGCCGGTCCCGGACGGCGAGGAGCCCAAGGTTCAGTACCATTCCGTGAGTCCCGGGTACTTCCGGGTCATGGGAATCCCGCTCCTTCGCGGACGAGATCTCTCCGAGCGCGATCTCGCCGAGGGTCCGGGGGTCGTCGTGGTAAACGATGCCGCGCGAAGGCGGTACTGGCCCGACGAAGATCCTGTCGGCGCCAGAGTTCTCACCGACGCGCGTCAGTTCGGCCCGCTGGGGCGGGTGATGCCGGAGTCTCTCGAGCTCGAAGTCGTGGGGATCGTGGCCGACGTAAAGAATGCCTCCCTCCAGAACGAGCCCGAGCCCGCGTTCTACTTCTCGTTCCGGCAGTTCGCGTACCGGAGCATGAACGTGGTCGTACGCTCCGACACGGAGGGGGCGGCGCTGGCGGCGGCTCTCAAGGAAGTCGTCTGGGGCCTCGACGCCGATCTTCCCGTCTCCGCCATGCGGACGCTCGAGGCTGACCTCGCGGAGGCCGTGGCTTCCGAGAGGTTCGTTCTCGTGGCTCTTGCCGCATTCGCGCTCCTCGCCCTCGCGCTCGCGGCCGTCGGGACCTATGGGGTTTTGTCGTGCGCCGCCGGGGAGAGAAAGCGCGAGATCGCGATCCGGATGGCGCTCGGAGCCCGGCCGGCCGCGGTGCAGCATGACCTCCTTGGCCGCGCGCTGCTGCTCTCGGGCGCGGGAATCGCGCTCGGCGGCGCGGCCGCGGGGTTTCTCGGAAGCTACCTCGAGAGCTTCCTCTTCGGAATCAGCGCTCGGGACCCGCTCGCCTTCGGTGTATCGGCGCTGGTGCTGGTCGTGACCGCGCTCGTCGCCAGCTATCTTCCCGCCCGCAGGGCTGCGAGGGCGGATCCCTGGTCGACGCTTCGAGCGGAGTGACGATTCCTCCGGAGTGACCTACAATGGATTCAAGCCCCAAAACGACTTCGAATCTTGCGGAGGTCACCCATGACGCGAGCGTTCATGGTCCTTCTCGTACTCGGCTTCCTGCCGGTCCTCTCCCTGGCCGCGCTGGTTGAAGAGCAGGACGTCGAAAGTGGACAGCGCGTCCGGGTCACGACCACGGCCGGAGAGCGTCTCACCGGCCGCGTGGGTGAGAAGACTTCCGATGCGCTCGTGATCGAGATCGATGACGACGGCGGCTCGCGATCGATTCCTCTCGTCGACGTGACGACTCTCGAGACCGGCCGCCCCCGGAGCCGGTGCCAGTCCGCCTGGTCGACAGCGAAGTGGTGGGCCCTAGTTGGAGCGGCTTCCGGCCTGACTCTCGGATTTCAGCACGAGCAAGTGGGGGAGGACGGCTCAAGCTTCGCGGAAGCCGCGGCGCTCGGCGCCTGGTCGGGAGGTCTCATTGGCGGCCTCATCGGCGCCTGGATCGGAGCCGCGAGCCCCGGGGAAGAGTGGGTGACGGTCAACCCTCAGGTTCACATCGGGGGACGAGACCCCGGGTTTTCGATTCGGGTCACGCTCGGGTTCTGAGCCCCGCCTCGGTCATGCCTTTCCCAGCACGATACAGGCGTTCGTTCCCCCGAACCCGAAGGAGTTCGAAAGGGCGAGCCCGATCTCGACGTCCATCGGCCGAACCACCGGGGGGAAATCCTCGAGCTCGGGGTCGAGAGGCTCCGCGTTGACCGAGGGCGCGATCCACCCGCCGTTCATCATCGCGAGAGTGAAGATCGCCTCGATCGCGCCGGCGGCGGATACCGGGTGCCCGGTGTAGCCCTTGGTCGAGGAGTAGAGAAGCCTCCGCTCGCCGAAGAGTCGCCGCATCGCCCGGACCTCGGAGAGGTCACCGAGCGGAGTCGAGGTCCCGTGGGTGTTCACGTAGTCGATGTCGTCGGGCGTGACCCCCGCATCCCGCAACGCGCGCCTCATCGCCGCTTCCGCTCCCTCCGGCGAGGGCGCCACCATCTCTCCCGCGCCGTCCGACGTCATGCCGAAGCCGCGGAGAACGCCGAGGATGGTAGCGCCTCTCTTCCTCGCGGACTCTCCCGACTCGAGGACGAGGATTCCCGCGCCTTCGGAGAACACGAACCCCGCCCGATCGCGGGCATAGGGGCGGGAGGCGCGGTCGGGCCGGTCGTTGTCCTGCCCGTTGTACGCGCGCATCGAATCGAAGCCGGCGAAGAAATGCGGGTCCTTGACTTCGACTCCGCCGGCCAACGCCGCGTCCACGATTCCCGACTCGATCCAGCCGGCGGCGATGGCGATGTTGTAGTTTCCTCCGGCGCAGGCGGCGCTGGCGGTGAACGAGGGCCCGGTTGTGCGAAGCACGTTCACCAGATTCGCGGATACGGTCGAGGCCATGAGCTTGGGAATAACCGTCGCCGACACCCGCCTCATGCTCCCCGTGGTTCGCAGCTTCTCGGCGATCTCGATATGGGCGTCGACGTCACCGGTGCCGCTCCCGACGGCGACGGCGAGAGGAGTCGGATCGATCCCCGACTGGCCGATGGCGACTCGCGCCGCCTTGAGGCCCATGAGCGACGCCCGTCCCATGAAACGGGCCTCATGCTTGGCCACCCCCAGCCCCTCCGGCTCGAGGGGTTCGGGGAACAATCCGATGATCTGGCACCGGGCGCCGTAGCGGACGGCCTCCTCGTAGGGCTGAAAAGGGGTGTTCTTGCCCGCGCGGAGATCGGCGACGATTCGCTCCAGGCTCGAGCCCATGTTGCAGCAGACGCCGACGCCGGTGATGACGACCTCTCGTCGTTCTCGTTGCATAATGCGGTAGTTTATTACAAGCGCTGCCAGACCACCGGAGGGCCGCATTGACGACCGCGCTCTTTCTCGCCGTCCTGATCCAGGCCGCCGCGGATCCGTCGCACCTCTTCGACTACGACCGCGATTCGCCCCTCGACTTCCGCGCCGCCTCCGAGGAGTCCGTCGACGGGGTGACCGTTCAGGACGTCTCCTACCTCAGCGCCAGGAAGGGGCGGGTTCCCGGGTATCTGGTGAAGCCCGCGGGAGAAGGCCCGTTCGCCGGGATCCTGTACATGCACTGGGGGCAGGGAGACCGGACGGAGTTCCTCTCCGAGGCCGTGCTCCTCGCGAAACGCGGCGCCGTCTCCCTCATGATCGACGCTCCCTATCACCGGCCGGACATCCCCTCCTACAGCTTCGTCGCCGACCCCGAGGCGGAGCGCGAGGGCTACCTGCAGCTGGTGGCGGATCTGAGGCGAGGCTTCGATCTGCTCGCAGCCCGCAAGGACATCGATTCGAAGCGCATCGGCTATGTGGGGCACAGCCTGGGTGCGACCTGGGGAGGCGCCCTCGCGGGAATCGATTCGAGGCTCGCGGGCTACGTCCTCATGGGAGGGCTTCCGCGCCTCACCGACGTCCTCGGCGACGACAGCTACGCCAAGCTCCTGCAGCAGGCGTTCACCCGGGAGCAGCTCGAGCGGTACGTCGAGGTGATCTCGCCCATCAACCCCGAGCTCTTCGTGGGCCGGGCGGCGCCTTCGAGCATTCTCTTCCAGTTCGCGCGCCGCGATCGGTTCATCAGCGACGCTTCCGCTCGCGACTACGTGAAAGCCGCCGGAGCGTCTCACGAAGTGCGCTGGTACTTCACCAGCCACGAGTTCAACGATCCGGACTCGCCGCGCGATCGTATGGAATTTCTGACGAAGAAGCTCGGCCTCGCGCCCTGACCCATGCGGCGCCGGGATTTTCTCAGGGAGACGAGCGCCGCCTTCGCCGCCGCCGCCCTCGGGTCCTGCGGCGGGCAAGGGGACTGGCGCCGACTCCGCCTCGTTCACGCCGCGGACGCGGGCGAGATCGAGAGGACGGCGCTCGCCGACGCCGCGTCGCTCCTCGAGCGCGCGACCGGCTTTCCCGTCCCCATCGTTTCGGAGATCGTGCCCTCCGGCGATCTCGACGTCCTCGTTTCCGCCGGGGGGCCGGTCTCGAGACCCGGCGGATTTCGCATCGCGAGAGACGGCCCGCGGCTCGTCGTGTCCGGCTCCGGCCCCGAGGGTGCCCGCAACGGCCTCTACCGCCTGCTCGAGCACCTGGGCTTCGCGTTCTTTCGCGACGGCGAGACCGTCCCGGCACTCGAAGGGAGCGCGCGCCTCGACTTCGACGTCGAGGAGGAGCCCGCGTTCGCCGCGCGCGGCGACATGATCTGGGACAACTATCTCGGTCCCCGCCGGTTCTGCGCGGCGATGTGGAGCTACGAGGACTGGGAGCGCGCGCTCCTGTATCTCGCCCGAAGCCGGATGAACTTCCTCGAGTTCTATCCTCCGCTGGAGCGAACGATGGCGCTCGTCTTCCCAGAGGCGCGAGGGCTCACCGAGGGGGCGGTGTGGAAATCGGAAGTCAAGAACGAGCTCGCGAAGAGAGTCCTCGCGCGAGGCCGCGCGCTCGGGATTCGTTTCATGTACGTCCTGAGCTACGGAGCCTTTCCCGAGCCGGTGCGCGCTCTCTTCCCCGATCTCGAGTGGGAGAACGGGTTTCTCTGCGCCCATCAACCGGAGCTCCCGCGGCTGACGGAAACGGTGTGGCGGCGGCTGATCGAAGACATGGGCACCGATGGCTGGTACGCGATCCGTCACCGCGGCGAGGAGGAGCAGTCCTACGGCGACCCCTGTCGCTCGGTCACGAAGAAGGAGGGATACCTCCAGGCGTTCGAGGTCGTTTCGCGGATCGATCCCCGTGCCTCGACAACCGTCTGGACCTGGGGGGAGAAGCTGCCGGATCTCTTCGATGGATTTCCATCGAACGTGAAGGCCGTCCACGTGCGCCACGGGATGGCGAAGGTCTTCGGCGAGCGCGGGGAGGGGAGGGAGCAGATGGACGGGGCGCCGGCGCTCGAAGGCGGCAGGCGCTGGCTCTCGGCGCAGTTCACCGTCTTCGGCGGAAACGAGGCGCTTCTCCAGACGGGCTGGAGCGACGCCCGCGGGCTCGCGCGGGACGCCGCGGCCGCGAGGGACGACGGAGCCTGCGAGGGGTTCTTCCAGTGGCCGGAATGGAGCGATACCTCACCCTGGCTCTCCCATGCCCTGGCGAAGATCGCGTGGGATCCCGATGCGCTCCGCGACCTCGAGCCGGCGCTCTCCGACTACGCGAGAGCCCGGCATGGAGATCGCGCGGAGCCCTACCTCGCGGGCTTTCTTCCGCTCCTTTCGGACGGAAACGCCCGGTTCATGCATCCGCCGCGCAAACGACTTCTCGTTCCCTACTACCTGGCGCGCGAGAGCCTGAAGCTCCTCGCGGACGTCCGCGCGGGCGCTCGAAAGATGGAGGGATCGCTCGACGGCGCCTCGGCTCTCTACCATCGAGACTACGAGGACCTCCTCGCCTGGGTCGGCCTCCGTCAGGCGCAGGTCTTCGAGGCTGCCGCTTACCTCGCTCATGTGGCCGCCGATCGCGAATCCGCCGCGACCGCCTGCCGCGAAGCCGAGGCGACGTGGAGCGGCCTCCGCGACCTCCTGGCGCGGAGTCCCGATCGCTCCCTCGTGTCCTCGGCGCGCGGATTGTCGCGAATCGGCGCGCTTTCGGCCGCGGTAGTCGATTCTCTGTGGACTCTCGGCTGCGATTTCTACGGCGGCTATCCTCTCGTCCTTTCTCCGGAAGCGATCGAGCTCGTCTACCTGCCTCAGCTCGGAGCCCTGCGCTCGAGTATCGAGAGCGCCGCCGAATCCGGCGTGGTCTGCGCTCTCGAAGAGCCCGGTTGGTTCTGGCACGACTTTCCCGATCGGCGGTGGGCGGACTCCGTTCGCCGTCTGCCTTCCGAGGACGCCTCGCGGTTCGAAGGGGAGATGCGCGCCCGGCTGCGCGCGGCTCTGGCCGCTGCCTCCCCGGACCCGCCCGCCTCAGCGCCTTCGGTAGAGTGGCTCGCGGCGTCCCTCCCATCCCCGGTCGCCGAGCCTCCCCTCATCCCGGGTTGACGGTGGTGAAACGATGAAGGAGCTCGCTCTGGTCGTCTTCGACATGGCGGGAACGGTGGTGAAGGACCGCGGCGAGGTGCCGGCATCATTCACCTCCGCCCTGGAGGCGCACGGTCTGTCCGTGAGCCCGGAGGAGCTCGCCGCGGTGCGCGGCTCGTCCAAGCGTGAAGCCATCCGACAACTCGTCGCCGATCGGCCGGAGCCCGCGATCCTTGCCGGAAGGGTCTACGCTTCTTTCCGGGAGCGCCTTATGGAGCGCTTCCGGGAGAAAGGCGTCGAGGCCATCGAGGGAGCCGAGGCGGTCTTCGCGTGGCTCCGGAGCCGCGGCGTCGGCGTCGCCCTCAACACCGGTTTCGAGCGCGACGTCACCGAGGCTCTGCTCCGCGCGCTGAAGTGGGACCAGAGAGTGGTGGATGCCGTTGTCTGCGGCGACGACGTCCGCCAGGGCCGCCCCGCGCCCTATCTCATCTTTCACGCGATAGAAGCCGTGGGCGCCGCCGACGTCCGCGCGGTCGCGAACGTGGGAGACACTCTGCTGGACCTGATGGCCGGGGCAAACGCCGGCGTGCGGTGGAACGTGGGTGTGCTCTCCGGCGCTCACGGTCGGCGCGTGCTGGAGCGAGCCCCGCACACCCACCTGATCACTTCGGTCGCATCCCTGCCCGACCTCTGGAGGAACCTGTGAGTCTGACGTTGTTCGAGTGCGCGGGGGGAAACGTGGTTCTTCCCGGCCTGGTCCTCGTGGATCGCGAGGATGGAGGCCACTTGTGCGTGAACCCGCCGAGAGGCGTCTGGGAGCGCGGGGAGCTCGCGCCCCGGGAGCTGGCCCTGTGGTCCTTCCTCGTCGCCGCGACGGGAAGAGCGATGCTCGAGGTCCTGCCTCAGCTCGAGGGCGGATGCATCAACTACTGGGAGGCGGGTAACTGGGCGCTCAACGACGAGGCGGAGCCCCAGGGACCGAAAAACCCGCGCGACCATCGAAGCGTCCACCTGCACCTGTTCGGCCGGAGTCGCCGCGCGACTCATCCTTCCTGGCGATGGGGAGAAGCCCCGCGATTTCCGGACTTCGCCGACCGCGGCGCCTGGGCCTCGGCGTTCGAGCCGCTGAGGGTCGATGAGCGCCGGGACGTCGTCGAACGAACCGAAACTCTCCTGAAATCCGAGTACGGAGCGTAGGGACGGGACCGCTACTCCTCGCGAAGCGCCACGATGGGATCGACGCGGCTCGCGCGGAGCGCGGGCAGGACGCAGGCGGAGAGCGCCGTCGAAAGGAGCAGTACGCGACCCCTCCGAAGGCGCCGTCGGTGGCGCTGACGTGGAACAGCACGCTCTCGACGACCCTCGTCGTGAAGAGGGCCCCGAGAAGCCCGAGCCCCGCGCCCACGAGACCGAGCGCGTCGTTATGACACTAGTGCCGCAAGCGGCATCGCCGGCGTTATAGTCGATGAGGGCGGAACGGGCGCGATGGCAGTCGAGGACACGATTCTCTGGGAGCGGCTGGACCGGCCCGGCCACGAATCAGCGCGGCTCTGGAGCCGTGGCTCGGACGTGGTCCTCGAGGGGTCCGCGGTCTTCGGCCACGAGGGATCGCCTTGCCGGCTCGACTACTTCGTGGCCGTGGACGGCCGCTTCCGCACGTCGCGCGGAAGCGTGAGAGGCTGGCTCGGGGAGCGGGCGGTCGAGCTCGATATCGCCGTCGAAGCGGGCAGGTGGACGATGAACGGCGCCCTGTGTCCCGAAGTGGAAGGGGCGATCGACCTCGATCTCAACTTCAGCCCGTCGACGAACCTCCTCCCCATCCGCCGTCTCGATCTCGACGTCGGCCGGGAAGCTGCGGTGCGCGCCGCCTGGCTTCGTTTTCCGAGCTTCGACCTCAGGCTGCTCGAGCAGACGTACCTGCGGCTTTCACCATCGCGGTACCGGTACCGGAGCGAAGGCGGCTTCGAGGCCGAGCTCGTCGTCCGCGCGTCCGGGTTCGTCACTTCCTATCCTGGCTTCGCGCGAGCCGCGGGAGCGCCGTGATGCGGCTCGAAGGCGCCGCCCTCGATGCCGCCGACGAGGCGAACAAGGTCACCCACCTGAGCTGGATCCAGGAAGGGACCCGGGGGATGCACGTTTTCTCCGACGACGAGCTCGTCGTCGTGGACTCGGGGCTGGCGACGGACACGTTCAACATCGTCTGCAGGGCCCGGCTTCCCCACGGATCTTCCGCCGAGCGCATCGGTTCCGTCCTGCGCCATTTCCGTTCCAATCGCCGTCCTTTCACCTGGTGGGTCGGCCCGGCCGATCGTCCGCTGGACCTGGGCTCGATACTCCTGGAGCGGGGCTTCGCCGCCGCCGGCACCGAACCGGGCATGGCGGCCGATCTCGACGGGCTTCAATCCCTGGCGTCCGTTGACGTCTCGCCCGGCGGGCTCCGCATCGAGCGGGCGAGGACCGAAGCGCAGGTGCGGGACTTCGCCGAGGCGCTCGCCAGCCTCGGGGAGCCGCCGGATCCCACGGTCGTGGACTTCTACGAATGCGCCGCCTCCACGCTCCTTCGTCCGGAATCTCCGCTCTGGCTCTACGTCGGCTATCTTGGCCGTGAGCCGGTTTCCACCGCGGAGCTCACCGTGGGCGGCGGCATCGTCGGGCTCTACAACATCTCCACCCGGCCCGACCGGCGAGGCAAAGGCATCGGCACCGCGATGACGGTGCGGCCGCTCCTCGATGCCCGCGAGGCGGGCTTCGGCACCGCCGTGCTCCAGGCATCCGAGGAGGGGTTTCCCATCTATTCGAGGCTCGGGTTCGTGGTCACCGGAAGGTTCACCGAATACCACCCGCTCGACGTCACTTGACTGGGGTCCGGCCCGTGGTTAGCGTTTCCAGATGACGACGATCTCCGACCGGTATCGACGGTGGTTCGCCTACGAGAAGGATGCTCACCAGAAGACCCTTCAGTCTCTCGGAACCGTCCCCGCCGAGCGCCGCTCCGATCCTCACTTCCGCAAGGCGGTCAGCCTCGTCGGCCATCTCGTGGCCGCGAGACAGCTCTGGCTTCATCGTATCGGCGTTCGTCCGAGCGCGCCGACCACCCTCGCCGAATTCTTTCCCGAGGACCTGACCCTCGACGAGCTCGCTTCCCGGCTCGACGAGGTGCACGGGGAATGGGACGACTACCTCGCCGACCTCGACGAGACCGAGATCGCACGGGTGTTCGAGTACCGCGCGCTCGAAGGGGATCGGTTCCGCAACCGCGTGGAAGACATCGTGACGCAGCTCTTCGGACACTCCTGGTACCACCGCGGCCAGATCGCGGCGCTGGTGCGGGAGCTCGGAGGCGAGCCCGCCGCCACCGACTACGTATTCTGGGTGCGGGAGCCGGTCGAGTAGGGCGCGGGAGCGCGCTCGGCCCATGACGGTGCGATTGGTTCGGCGCTCGATCGCGACTCGAGGCGAGGGCGAGATCCTCGACGTCACCGCGAGCGTCGCCGAGGCCGTCCGGGAATCCGGGATCGCGAAAGGGGTCGCCACCGTTTTCGTGACTGGATCGACCGCCGGCCTCACTACCCTCGAGTTCGAGCCCGGCCTGGTCCATGACCTGAAAGCGGCCTTCGAAAGGCTCTATCCGCGCGAGATGGAATACCGGCACCACGAGCGCTGGGGCGACGACAACGGCCACAGCCACGTCCGGGCCTCGATGCTCGGGCCTTCGCTGGTGGTTCCGGTGATCGACGGAGTCCTCACTCTCGGCACCTGGCAGCAGATCGTTCTCGTGGACTTCGACACGCACCCCAGGACCCGGGAGTTCCTGGTTCAGATGCTGGGAGAGTGAAGACCGCCCTAGATCCTGCTCAGGGCGCTAGCCATGTTGTTCAGCGCCAGCTCGATCATCTTGCGGGAGGCTCCGAGGTTCATCCTCATGTGGCGCTCCCCGCTGGTCCCGTACTCGGCCCCCGGAGTCATCACCACCTTGGCGTTCTCGGCGAACCATTTCTGGGCGATCGTCCCGGGGGTCACCGGCTTGGGCGAGGTCTTGCTCGCCTC
>DAISKN010000047.1:0-17468 GCA_036820975.1 Acidobacteriota bacterium
TTCTCTTCGCCGTCGAAATGGATCCGGCGCCCGAGGGGGCTCTCCTTGCCGAAGACCAGACGGACGAGCTCCTCGTCCACCACCACCACGTTCGCCGTATCGCGGATGTCGGAGGGCTCCAGGAACCGTCCCTGCAGCAGAGGAATGCGCAAGGTGCGGAAGTAGTCGGGGCTGACGCTCCGGGTCTCCGCGAGCGGGCTCACGCCGTCGGGCCAGACGATCCCCTCGACGTCGAAATCGGAGTTCCAGCCCCCCTCGACCGGAAGCACGGTCACGATCGCCGCGCCCTCGACGCCGGGCACCGAGGATAAGCTCTCGAGGGCTCGATCGTAGAACGCCACTTGTTTCTCGAAGGTGTCGTAGACGGCGGCGGGAAGGGCAACGCGGAAGCTCAGCAGCCCGCCGGGATCGAAGCCCAGATCGTCGTTGCGCAGGTTGCGCAGGCTCAGAAGGAGAAGCCCCGCGCCCGAGAGGAGCATCATCGCCAGAGCCACCTCGGCGACTACGAGCGTTCGCGCCGCCGAGTGCCTTCGCGCGCTCGGGCCCAGGAGACGACCGCCCTCTTTCAACGTGTGGGCGACGCTGACGTCGCTGGTGAGGTACGCGGGAAGGGCGCCGAAGAGAAAGGCGGTCACGAGACTGAGTGCGAATGCGAACAGGAGCATCGCCGAATCGAGCGATACCGGGCCCGAGCGCAGGAGCGCCGCTCCGGGAGAGACGGAGTAAAGCCTCAAGCCCCAGAACGAAAGGAGGACTCCGAGGACGCCGCCGGCGATCGCGAGAAGCGCGCTTTCCCCGAGCATCCGTCCGAAGAGTCGGCTGCGGGAGGCGCCGAGCGCCGCCCGAATCGCCACCTCGTGCCCGCGCCCCTGGATGCGCGCGAGGAGAAGGTTCGCCACGTTGGCGCAGGCGATGAGGAGCACGAGGCCCACGGCTCCCATGAGGAGGAGGAGTTGGGCCCGCGAGCCTCCGGCGATCCGCTCGGAGACTTCGACCAGCAGTATCCCGTGCTCGGTCCGCCCTTCTCGACGGAACGCGGTCGCGGCGCCGTCGATTGCGGATCCGGCGCTGGCGAAGGACATCCCGGGCGCGAGCCGCGCGACCACCGTGAGATAGTGCTGGCCGCGTGGAGACTCCTCCTCCGTCATCCGCAGGGGGAGGAAGAGGTCGCTGGCGCCCGCCTTCCGAAGCTCGGTGGGCGTGAGGCTCTCCGCTCCCTCCGGGAGGACTCCGACGACGGTGAAGCGCTCACCGTCGATCCGGATCGTTCGCCCCAGAATTCCCGCATCTCCGCCGAATCGCCGCCGCCAGAGAGCGTGGCTCAGGAGCGCGACCTTCTCGGCGCCGGGCCGGTCGTCCCCGGGCTCGAGGAGGCGGCCGAAGAGCGGCCGGATCCCGAGAAGCGGCAGGAGCCCTGGAGTCAGGCGGCACACGTCGACTCTTTCCGGCTCGCCGTCGCCCGTGAGGTTCGCGGACGGACGCCAGTACGCGCCGATGCCGTCGAAGAGGTCGAGACGGGACCAATCGAGGAACTCCGGGTAAGACGCGGGAAGGTCTTGAAGCTGCGGCTGGATGTCGCGCACGAAGACGAGGCGCTCCCAATCGGGATACGGGAGCGGGCGGAGGAGCACGGCGCTCAGGATGCTGAACATCGCCGTGTTGGCGCCGATTCCGAGAGCGAGCGTCGCGATCGCCACCAGAACGAAGCCGGGGCTTCCGCGAAAGGAGCGAAGTGCGGAACGCAGATCGGAAACGAAGGGCATCGCGGCCTCCGCCCCTTGAGACGGAGGCCGCGGAAGAAGGGTTGCCCCAGCTCAATACTTCGGGAGGCTCGGGTCGATCCGGTCCGCCCAGGCGAGGATGCCGCCCTCGATGTTCCGGACCCGCTGGAAGCCGGCGCCCAGGAGGAACTCCGTCGCCCGTCCGCTACGGGCGCCGCTCCGGCAGAGGACCGCGATCTCCTTCGCGGAGTCCAGCCGGTGCGCTTCGTGAGGGAGCTTTCCCAGGGGGATGAGGGTCGCCCCCTCGATATGAGCGATGTCCCATTCGTGGGGCTCGCGGACATCGAGGATGAAAACTTCTTCGCCCTCGTCGAGGAGCTTCTTCAGGCCTTCGACGGTAATCGTGGGAACTCCCATCTTCTTCTCCACCTCGCGCGCTTGAGGTATACCACAGAACTCCTCGTAGTCGATGAGCTCGCGGATCCGGGGCCGCTCGCCGCAAATCGGGCAGTCGGGGTCTTTCCGCTGGCGGAGCTCGCGGAATTTCATCTGGAGCGCGTCGAAGACCAGGAGCCGGCCGACCATGGGCTCGCCGCGCTCGAGCACGAGCTTCAAGACCTCGAGCGCCTGGAGCGACCCCACGATCCCGGGGAGAACACCGAGGACCCCACCCTCGGCACAGCTCGGGACGAGCCCCGGAGGGGGCGGCTCGGGATAGAGGCAGCGGTAGCAGGGCCCGCGGCGGGCGTCGAAGACCGAGACCTGGCCCTCGAAGCGGAAAATGCTGCCGTAGACGTTGGGCTTTCCCGAGAGGACGCAGGCGTCGTTCACCAGGTATCGGGTGGGGAAGTTGTCGGTGCCGTCGACGATAACGTCGTAGTCGCGGAAGAGGTCGAGCGCGTTCTCCGAGGTGAGGCGGGTCTCGTAACCGTCGATGCGGATATGGGGGTTGATTCCCGCGAGACGCTCTTTCGCCGCCTGCAGCTTCGGCCTGCCTACGTCCGAGACGGAAAAGGTGACCTGGCGCTGCAGGTTCGAGTGGTCGACGACGTCGAAGTCGACGATGCCGAGTCGTCCGATTCCCGCGGCGGCGAGGTACATCCCGAGCGGCGCTCCCAGGCCGCCGGCGCCCACCATGAGGACGCTCGCCTTCTTGAGCTTCGCCTGGCCCTCCATCCCGACCTCGGGCATGATCAGATGGCGGCTATAGCGCTGGATCTCCTCCTTGCTGAACGTGACCTCACCCGCGACCACGGCAGGGCTCGCGGCCCCGCCCGCTATCGAAGGCACGATGCTGACGACGTCCGTTTCCGCGACCGCGGTCTCGAAACGATCGAGAGAGCGGATGTCGTCCTCGTTCACGTAGACGTTCACGAAGCTCCGGAGCTTTCCCGAATCGTCGAAGAGGTGTTTCCGAAGGTCGCGATAGCGATCGGTGAGGTTGTCGAGGAGCTCGCGGACGCGGGCGCCCTCGATCTCGACCGCTTCCTTCTGGTCGGTATAGGGCCTGAGAGGCGTCGGTATGAGCACTTTGACGGGCATGGCTAAGACTCCTTCCGTTCCAGGCGTTCTTCGAGAAACTGGCTTCGGTCCTCGCTCAGCACGAAGGACCGCATCTCCCTCGGCTCCGCGCCTTCGACGGCGAGGATCACGTAGGAGAAATATGGAAATGCGTGCTCGAGGTCGTAGCGAGAGGGATAGGCCGGATGATCGGGATGGGAATGGTAGAACCCGAGGAGCGTGAGCCCGCTCCGTCCCGCTTCCGCCTCGGCGCGTCGGTAGTCGTCCGGGGTGACCGCGAAGCGGCGGTGCCGTTCGTCCTCGCGGGCGTTCACCATCGGGGCCGCGCGCGCGACGTGTTTTCCCTCCGGGGCCACGCGTCCGTAGAGTACGCCGCAGGCCTCGTCGCGGTAGCTTTCGCGGCCATGGAGGCGGATCGCCTCGAGGGCCTCGTCAGGCAAGAGGATCATGGCGATAAGGTCCCTCAGAGAGTGAACGCGTGCCGCTGTCCGGAAACACGGTAACCACGACGCCCTCCCGCAACCCCTCGGCGACGCGAAGGGCCGCGGTCAGCGCCGCCGCTCCGGAAACGCTCACAAGAAGGCCGTCCTCGCGAGCGAGGCGTAACGCCGTCTCGTAGGCTTCCTCGGTCGTGACCGAAAGACGCTCGTCCGCGAGCCTCGGGTCGTAGATGCGTGGGACCAGGCTCGAGGCCATGTGCTTCCAGCCCTCGATTCCGTGGAAGGGCCCGTCGGGCTCGACCGAGATGCACCGCACGGAGGGTGAAAGCTCCTTGAGGCGCCGGGTGGTGCCGACGAACGTGCCGCTCGTCCCGAGACCGCAGACGAAGTGGGTCACGCGCCCTTCGGTCTGCGCCCAGATTTCGTTCGCCGTTCCGCGGTAATGCGCTTGCCAGTTCGCGTCGTTTCCGTATTGATCGGGATAGAAATAGAGCTCGGGATCCGAGGCGACGATGCGGCGCGCCTCGCGGATGGCACCGTCGGTGCCTTCGAGGGCGCTCGTCTCGACGATTTCGGCCCCGTAGGCCCGAAGGAGCAGCTTTCGCTCGAGGCTGGCGCTCGAAGGCACGCAGAGCTTCACAGGGTAGCCGGAGGCGGCACCCAACATGGCGAGAGCGATTCCCGTGTTCCCGCTCGTGGCTTCGAGGATGATCTTCCCGGGCTGAAGCGCTCCCGACTCCTCTCCGTGGCGAAGCATACGGAGGGCGGCGCGGTCCTTGACGGACCCACCCGGGTTGAACCATTCAGCCTTGGCGAGGAGAGCGACGCCGGAAAGATGGGAAGCGAGGCGATTTATGCGGAGAAGTGGCGTATTTCCAATTAGATCGGGGACGGAGCGACCGTACTCACGCACCCCCGGAAGCGGGGAAACGACCGGAGGAGTCGACATGGGGGCTCCATAACGGCCATCCTATAAACTCAGACTATTCTTGTCAAAATTAATTCACGGCGGGAAGAAACATTTGGGTGCCACCTTCCATCATTTGGGTGCCACCTTTGGGATAGTCCCCGGCATGTCGGCCAGAACGAAGCCCATGACGGCCAGTAAAGTCATGGAGCGGCGGAAGTTGTCGGGATCGACCTTGTCCAGGGTGTCGGCTTCGGTGTGGTGCCAGTCGAAGTAGTGCTCGCCCACCGTCCGGAGGTCGAGGCCGGGGACGCCCTCGGCCATCAGGGGTCCGATGTCGGCGCCGCCGCCGCCCCGCGTGATCTCCGAGGCGTCGATTCCCGATAGCAGGGCTCCAATCTGCCCCAGCGTGACGAGGGCCTCGTCGTAGAGCGCGTCCGGAGCGTCCACCGGGCCGGAGCGGAGGCCAAGCCCGAACCCGACGGGGCGCTCCGCGCCGCCGTCCATCTCGATGGCAGCGACGTGCGTCGAGACCGCGTCCCCAAGGAAGTCGCGATAGGCGCGCGCACCCCGGAGTCCGTTCTCTTCGTTCGTCCAGAGGACCACGCGAAGCGTTCGCCGAGGGGTGAGGCCCAGTTTCCGGAGAACGTTGAGAGCCTGCCAAGCCGCGATGCAGGCGGCGCCGTCGTCGTGGGCCCCCTGGCCTACGTCCCAGGAATCGAAGTGGCCTCCCATGACCACGACCTCGTCGGGTTTCTCGCGCCCCTGGATCTCGGCGACCAAGTTGAAGGACTCCACGTCGGGAAGCATTCGCGATTCCATCGAGAGCTCGACCTTCACCTCCTCGCCGGACGCGATGAGTCTCGCCATCCACTCCGCGTCCTCGACCGTCACCGCCGCCGCGGGGATTGACGCCGAGCCTTCGTCGTAGCGGAGGGAGCCGGTGTGCGGAGTATAGAGGCTCCGACCCGTGGCCGAGCGGACGAGGGCGGCGACCGCGCCGAGGTTGGCGGCACGGGAGGCGCCGCTCGCGCGGTACCGAACCGTCTCTCCGTAGCCCAGCCAGGGGACCGCGTATAGCACGATCTTCCCCTGGATCGCGTCGCGACCGAGCGCCGCCAGCTCCTCGAAGCTTCGCACCGCAACCACAGAGGCGGTCAAGGGCCCGCCGGGAGTCGCGATACTCCCTCCTAACCCCAGGATCGCGATCTCCTTCTCCACCGGAGACAGCACCCGCGCGCTCTCCCGTCCACGCACCCAGTGCGGAACCTGAACCGGCAGCTTCCGCACGTTGTCGAGCTTCTCCTCCTGCATTCGTTCATACGCCCATTCGATCGCGCGCTCGAGAGAGGTCGAGCCGCTCAGTCGATGTCCGATGGACGTCGTCAGGTGGGTAAGCTTTTCGAACCCTTCCGTGTCGGCCATCGTGGCATCGAGAATCCGACCCGCGGTCTCGCGGTAGGTTTCCGTGAGCGACGGCTGGGCGGCGACCGACCCCGGGAGCGATGCGAGTAGAAGCGATGCGGCCAATGCGCGAGAGATCATGGAGTCTCCTTCGTGAAGTCGGTGATTCTACAACGACCCGACCCGTGACCCATACCTACCGTGACCCATACCTACCGTGACCCATTGCGAAAACCGATCCATGTGCCTAGGATGGGACCTTTCCCGGAGGAGGACGTCATGCGGTGGACGAGCGGGGGACGTAGCGGCAATCTCGAGGATCGGCGGGCGCAGACCGGCGGGCGCATGATGCGCGGCGGGGGCATCGGCTGCGGGACGCTCCTCATCCTCATCGTGTTGAGCGTCATATTCAAGCAGGATTTCCTGTCCCTTCTCGGTCCCGCCCTGGTGACCGAAGAGTCCGGCGCCACCGCGCCCTCGGCCGAGGCCGATTTCGTCACGACTCCCGAGGAAGAGGAGCTCGTGGACTTCATGTCCTTCGTGCTCGACGACATCCAGGCAACCTGGCATCAGGTTCTTCCTCGCGCCGGAGCCCAGTATCAGGACGCGAGGATGGTTCTGTTCCGCGATGGAATCCGCTCCGCCTGCGGCGCCGCCGGCTCGTCCACGGGTCCGTTCTACTGCCCCGCGGACGGAAAGGTCTATCTCGACCTGAGCTTCTTCGACGAGCTCCACCGTCGATTCGGTGCGCCCGGCGACTTCGCCCAGGCGTATGTGATCGCTCACGAGATCGGGCATCACGTCCAGAATCTCCTCGGCATCGAGCGCGAGGTTCGGAGGCTCCAGGGTCAGAGCCCGGGCGCGGCCAACGACCTCTCCGTTCGCATGGAGCTCCAGGCGGACTGCCTCGCCGGCGTCTGGGCGAATTCGACGGCTCAGCGGGGAATCCTCGAGAGCGGCGACGTCGAGGAAGGGATGGCGGCCGCGGCGGCGATTGGGGACGATCGGATCCAACGGCAGACGCAGGGCTACGTCGCGCCCGAGTCGTTCACTCACGGCTCGTCGCAGCAGAGGGTCGGCTGGTTCCGGAAGGGTCTTTCGTCCGGCGACCCGGATGCCTGCGACACGTTCTCCGCCGACTCGTTCTGACGATCGTGGACCGCCGCGAGTTTCTCGCAACGACCGCCGCGTTTCTCGCTGCGCCCTCTCTCCGCCAGACCGCCCGCACGCGCCTCATCCTTCTGGGGACCGCGGGCGGGCCGAGGCCGAAGGTCGACCGTGCCGCCACTTCGCAGGTCCTCCTGGTCTCGGACCGGGCCTACGTCGTCGACTGCGGCGATGGAGTCGCCCGCCAGCTCGTCTCCGCGGGAGTCCGCCTCGACGCTCTCGAAAAGATCTTCATCACCCACCACCACTCGGACCACAACGCCGACTACGGCAACCTGCTGCTCCTGGCCTGGGCGAGCGGTCTCAAGACTCCGGTCGAGGCCTACGGTCCCCCGCCGCTCGAGCGGATGACCCGCCTCTTCTTCGATTTGAACCAGTTCGACATCGAGACCCGCATAAAGGACGAACAGCGCGTTCCCCTGGCGCCCCTGGTCCGGGCGAAGGACGTGACCGAAGGCGGGCTCGTCGTCGACGACGGGCGAGTGCGGGTCCGCGCTGCGCTGGTTTCACATCCCCCGATCGAACACGCCTTCGGCTACCGTTTCGACACCGAGGACCGCTCGATCGTGATCTCCGGTGACACCGCGTTCTCGAAGGACCTTCTCGAGCTCGCTCGCGGCGCGGACGTTCTCGTTCACGAGGCGCTCTATCTTCCGGGGATCGAGAGAACGGCGGCGAGGGTGGCGAACGCGCCGGGGCTGCTCGAGCACATCGTGCGCTCGCACACCACGGTCGAGGATGCCGCCCGACTCGCGGCCGAGGCCGGCGTGAAAACGCTCGTGCTGTCCCACCTCGTGCCGTCGGACGACCCACTGGTCACCGAGGCGGATTGGATCTCGGCGGCGAAGAAACACTTCTCCGGCGAGCTCGTTCTCGCCAGGGATCTGTTGGAGATCTAGGTCCCGGTCAGACCGAGCGGAGCGCGTCGCTCCGGATGGGCATCGTCCGTATGCGAATTCCCGTGGCGTGGAACACCGCGGCCGCGATCGCGGGAGCGATGGCGATGATCGGAGTCTCTCCCGAACCGACGGAGGGCAGATCCGGCCGATCGACGAGAATGACGTCCATGGGAACGAGATCCCGGGTGCGCGGGACCTGGTACATCGAAAACCGCGGGTTCGTGACCCGACCGTTCTCGAAGCGGATCTCCTCTTTCAGCGCTCCGCCGAGTCCCATGATGATACCGCCCTCTACCTGGGCCCTGAGGTTTCCCGGGTTCTGGATGGCGCCGCACTCGTACGCCTCGACGATCTCCTCGACCACGACCTTCCCGCGCGCGGGGTCGATCTTGACCGCGACGCAAGCCGCGACGTACGAGCCCTTCTCCGTTCCGCAGGCGAGCCCGATTCCCCGCTTGCCGTTTTTCGACGGGAGTTCCTGAATCCGTTCCTGGTAGCGGAAGCGCTCCGCGGCCTTCACCAGAACGTCCCGGAGGCGCGGCTCCTTCAGATGCGCGAGCCGGAACTCGAGCGGATCGATTCCCGCGGCGAAGGCGAGCTCCTCCATGAAGGACTCCCGCGCGAAGGTGTTCGCGGTCGCGGCGAGCGCCCGGTAGGACCCCTGGCGCAGCGGCGCCCTCACGGGAACGTACCGTTCCCTCACGTCCGCGAGATCGTAGGGACTCTGGAGGGCGGCGGTTCCCGCGTTGTAGCAGGTGAAATCCCAGCCGCTGATGGAGCCGGACGCGTCGATTCCCGCCCTCGCCTCGATCAACGCCGCGGGCCGGAAGTATGCCCAGGTGAACTCTTCCTCCCGCGTCCAGCGGAGCGAGACCGGCCGTCCCGCGGCGCGGGCGAGCTTCGCCGCCTCGACCGCCGCTTCGCCCGTGTGCTTGCCCCCGAATCCGCCCCCGGTATCGGGGACGATGACCCGGACTTTGTCCTCGGGGAGCTCGAAGGCGCTCATCAGCTCGTCTCGAACTCCGTGGGGTCTCTGGGTTCCGGTCCAGACCGTGAGCCCCGACTCCGACCACTCCGCCATCGCCGCTCTTGGCTCCATGGGGGCGTGCTGGATATACGAGACCTCGTACGCCGCCTCGACCTTCTTCGCGCCGCGCGCGAGGGCCTCGTCGGGAGATCCCTTCTCGCGGTTCCACTGCGGGCGAGCTTCCGCCTCGGCGTCGACGTTGGCCTTCAGGTAGCGAAACAGGTCTCCCGTCGCCGGATGCGACGACTCCGACCACTTCGCGGTTCTCGAGAGCGCTTCGACCGCGAGCCGGGCGTCGAACGACGTGGGGGCGGCGCAGCCGACGAAATCCCCGTCGCGCGCGACCACGACCCCTTCGCCGCGGGCCGCGCTCTCGTCGACGGCGAGAAGGCGCGCTCCATAAGAGGGCGGCCTCAGGACCGCCCCCCGGAGCATCCCGGGACGAACGATGTCGGAAGGATAGCGGTGGGCGCCGGTCGCGACGTCGCGGCTCGTCGGCTTCAGCGCCGCCTTGCCGAGGACCTTCCAGTCCGCGACCGGCGTGAGCTCGACGTCCTCGGGGATGCGGGCAGCGAAGGCGCCATCGACGTCGCTGTCGCGAGCGAGGTCGCCGAGGGTGAACCGACGACCGGTCTCGAGATCGACGATGTCGCCGTCCCGAGCGACGACTCGGCCCGCATCCGGGTCGACAAGGCTCCACTTCCGCGCGGCGAGATCGATCAGGACCTCGCGCGCGGCCGCCGCGGCTTTCCGCACGTCGGGCACGGTGTATCCGGTGGTCCGGCTTCCGAAGGTCCCGCCGTCATCGGGAACCCGATCCGTATCGGCGAGGACGAGGCGCACGCGCTCCAGGGGAAGCCGAAGCTCCTCCGCGGCCGCTTGCCCGAGCTGGGTGCGGGAGCCCTGGCCGACCTCGACCTTGCTCGAGAACACGGTGACGATGCCGTCCTCGCCGACGTGCAGTCGAGCGCCGATCATGGGCCCGAGGTCGTCCTTCTCCGAAGCCTCCCCGCGCGCGGGGTCTATCGCCGCGGCAACCACGAAGCCGGCTCCGAGACTTCCGAGAAAACCTCTCCGGGTCCACGCGAACCGGTAGGGCGGCGCCTCCGAAAGCTCGAAGCGATCAGGCTCGAGCGAGTCAGCCTCTTCAGGCGTCCGTCTCATTGCGCTCTCCGCGAAGCTTCGCCGCCGCCAGCTCGACGGCGGCGAGAATGTTCGGATAGTTGCAGCAGCGGCAGAGGTTGCCGCTCAGGCAGTCGGAGACCTCGTTCAACGTCGGCATCGATCGGGTTTTCAGGAATGCGACGGAGGTCAGGATCATTCCCGGAACGCAGTACCCGCACTGCATCGCTTGCTTCTCGATGAAAGCTTCCTGAACCGGGTGGAGAGCGCCGTCGCGCGCGAGGCCTTCGATGGTCAGGATTTCCCTTCCTTCGGCCTGCGATACGGGAGTGAAGCACGAGGTCACGGGGTTTCCGTCGATGAGCACCGTGCAGGCGCGGCAGTGCCCCTCACCGCAGCCGTACTTCGTCCCCGTGAGGTCGAGATCCTCCCTCAGGACTTCCAGGAGAGGTCTTTCTGGATCGGTCGAGACTTCGCGGGTCTCGCCGTTCACCCGGAGAGTGATGGCCTTCTTCACGAGCACCTCCGCGGCTTTCAATCCAACTTACTATGCCACGTTTCGGGGGCCCGGGCCATCCGGGGCGTCATGGTAGTCCACCGTCGCGGTGCGCCCCTTGAACCTCCAGCACCTGCGCGAGGTCGCGCTCCTCTTCCTTCGCCTCGGCGCGACCACTTTCGGGGGGCCCGCCGCGCATATCGCGGTCATGGAGGACGAGATCGTCCGCCGCCGGAGCTGGCTCGACCGGCAGGAGTTCCTCGATCTTCTCGGCGCCGCCAACCTCATCCCCGGCCCGAACTCCACGGAGATGGCAATCCACATCGGGTATCGGCGCGCCGGCCTCCCCGGCCTCGTCGTGGCCGGCATATGGTTTATCCTGCCCGCGGCAATCCTCTCCCTCGCGCTCGCCTGGGTCTACGTGCGTTATCGCTCGATTCCCGCCGTCGAGACCGTCCTGTACGGGGTCAAGCCGGTCATCATCGCGGTGGTGGTCCAGGCGATCTGGGGCCTCGCCCGGACGGGGATCCCGACGAGACGCCTTGTTCTCGTCGCGATCTTCGCTCTCATCGCGAACGCCCTCGGGATGAACGAGCTCCTCGTGCTGTTCGCCGCCGGCTTGCTGTCGATCGCGGCCTCCGGCACCTCGAGAGCCCGCGCGCTCGCGCTTCCCTCCTGCTCCTGCCCTCGGGCGCGGCCGCCGTGAGCACCGGGGCGATATTCCTGTTCTTTATCAAAGTCGGATCGGTCCTGTACGGGAGCGGCTACGTTCTTCTCGCCTTTCTGCGCTCCGACCTGGTCGTGCGCCATCGATGGCTCACCGAGGCGGAGCTCTTCGATGCCGTCGCCGTCGGCCAGATGACCCCGGGACCGGTATTCAGCGTGGCCACGTTCGTCGGATACCTCCTGGGCGGCTTTCCGGGAGCGATCGCCGCGACCGTCGGCATCTTCCTTCCCGCGTTCCTCTTCGTCGCGGTGAGCGGACCTCTCGTCGCCCGCATCCGCCGATCTCCCTCGCTCTCGGCGTTCCTCGACGGGGTCATCGCCGCCTCGCTTTCCCTGATGGCGGTGGTGGCGTTCGAGCTCGCGAAGGGCTCGCTCGTGGACCTGGGAAGCTTCGTGATTCTTCTCGCGAGCGCCGTCGCCCTGCTGCGGTTTCGCGTGAGCTCGAGCTGGCTGATTCTCGCGGGCGCATTGGTTTCCGTTCTCGCCCGGAGTCTCGGCTGATATCCTCCTGGCATGGATCCCATCGCCCACACCCTGGTCGGCGCCGCCCTCGCGAAGAGCGGCCTCGAGAAGAAATCGGGGTTCGCCGCCGCGGCGCTCATCCTCGGCGCCAACCTTCCCGACATCGACGGCGTCACCTATTTCGTCGGAGGAGACCTCGGGCTCTACTTTCGCCGAGGCTGGACCCACGGCCTTCCGGCTGTCGCCCTGTGGCCGTTCGTCCTCGCGGGAGCTCTTTCGCTGCTCGATCGGCGCCTCGGACGGGGGCGGGCTCGTTTCGGAGCTCTCTTCTGGCTCAGCCTTCTCGCGGTCGCGACTCATCCCGCTCTCGACTGGCTCAACAACTACGGGATGCGCTGGCTCATGCCCTTCGACGACCGCTGGTCGTACGGAGACGCCGTTTTCATCATCGACCCCTGGATATGGCTCGGCCTCGGTGGGGCGCTCTTCCTGGTGACGTCCCACGGAATCCTTCGCCTCGTCGGATGGCTCCTGGGCGCGATGGCGCCGTGCTCCATGGTGTTGATGGGCGTCCCGGGTCTCCTTCCCGCGAAAGTCCTGTTCCTCGCCGGCCTCCTCGGGCTCGCCGCCGCGCGAGTCAGGGGTATTCCACGGACGGCATTGGGCGGCGAACAGCTGCAACGGAGTGCGTTCGCCCTCGTCTCGACCTACGTTCTCCTGATGGTGGCTTCATCGGCCATCGCGCACCGATGGACCCTCGAGAAGCTCGAGAAGGACGGGCACGCCGTCGAGAAGCTCATGGTCGGCCCGACCCCGATGTCGCCCTTCACCAGGGACGTCGTTTTCTCCACTACTTCGAGCTACCGCCACGGGTCGCTTTCGGCGGGCACCTCGATTGACCTCACGCTTTCTCCCGAAGTGATACCGAGGAACGCAGACGTTCCGCTCGCGGTCCGGGCCCTCGCTGCGCCAGAGGTACGGGGATTCGCGATCTGGGCGCGGTTCCCGTGGGCCGAGATCGAGGAGGAGCCGGACGGGTTCCGCGTCACGATCAGGGATGCGCGCTACGCCCGCAGTTCCCGGAGCGACGGATTCGGAACCGTCGTGGTGTTCCTGCCTCGCGAGACGGAGCTCAGCGGCCGGTGATCTGCGACCGCGCCCGACTGAGGGCGGCGCCCAGATCCGCCATCGCAGTCTGAAGATCGCGGCGCGCGCCCTGCCAAGCGATTTCGCTCCCGGCGCCGACCAGGGCGGCGAGCTCGGCTTTGGCGTCTTTCAGCTTATTGCGGAGCTCCGCCGACAGCGCGCCGCTCCGGGTGAGCTCGGCAACGCCACCGGTCTCGGCGGAATGCTCCAGCTCCTGGATCTCCTCCTCGATGACTTCGAGCGTTGTTGCCACCGATTCTTCGTAGCGCTCGCGATCCTTGAGATTGTCGGTTTCCTCCCCCGCGGACGGTACTCCGAGCGAACCGGCGTCCGCGAGCTTGAGGTTGCGAATGACGTTGCGCCCTTCGACGCGGGTGTAAGTGACGACGACGCTCCCCCCGGGAGAAAGGCCTTCGAACGGAGTCGCACGGCCCGCACTGCGAGTCGGGGTAAGAGCGTCCGCGTAGTAAGTCCTCTCCACCCATAGGTCTTCGGAGCCCACGGAGAGCGGAACTCGAACCATCAGGGACTGTCCATCGGAAGAAACGCCCACGATGGTGCCGCGAACGGTTCTCAGGGATTGCGTCGCTTGCGAAGCCGTTGCCAACAGCGACGCCGATGCGAAAATTACCATGAGCGATTTCATTTTCTTCGTCCTCGCAACGGACGTGCTGCAAGAAACGGACCATATTGGATGACGAGAGAAAGCCGCGGGATAGGGGGGGCGAGGGAAATTCTTGCAGGCGGCGGGTCGAAACCCGGTATTTCTTGCCGGCGCCGGCTTCAGTTGCCGGGGGGCATCGCCGCGGCGCGAGGGACCGCCACGGGCGTCGCCATGAAGTCGCCCCCGGCGAAGATGTCCTTCACGTGCGCGAGCGTCGCCGCGTCGTAGACCTGGATCTGATCGCCCACGCCGCTGACGTAGAGCTTCGTCCCGTCGGCGGAAACGATGAGAGCGTTGTTGGTGCGTCCCTGCTCGGCGCCTTCCACCCGCTTCACGATCCGGCGGGTCTCCATGTCGATCGCGATCACGTCCTCGACTCCGGCGTAGGCCCGCTTTCGATCCGACGAGAGCGCGAACAGTCCCACTTTCACGTCGGGACCGAGCTCGAAGCTCTCGACTTCCTTCTTCAACAGATCGATCTGGAGAACCCCCAGCATCGTCTTTTTCAGGAAGGGGTCCTGGGTTCGGTAGAGCCCGTAGTAGACGCCGGGCGCCTCTTCGATGAGCCGGGCGCCCCGGAGGGGGCCGTAGCCGGCGAGGAGAGGCTTCGAGAGAGTGATGGTCGAGACGAGCTGGTTGTCGGAGACACGGATCTCGTGGATGTCGCGGCCGAAGAGGAAGATCGAGCTCCCGTCGGGTGAGAAGTGGATGTTCGGACGGAAGCCCCCGGGCTTGACCTCCTTGGGCATCTCGAACGAATCCCGCAGGCGCTTGTTCTCGAGGTCGTAGACGAAGACTTCCGACTCGTCGGGGAGGAAGCGGTCGATCTCGAGCACCACTGGCGTCGCCACCAGATACAGGAGCGTTCCCGCCGGGTTCACCGCGACGTTCGCGATCCGGATCTGGCGCGACTGCGCCGAGAGCTTCACCGTATCGACGACCTCCCGCTTCTTGAGGTCCACGACTTCGATCGCTTCCATGCGGTCGGTCACGAAGTAGAACTTCGAGAAGTCGGGAGAGTGGGTCGAGTTCGTGGCGGCGCCGTATTTGAGGGCGATGTCGCCCACGAACTCCTCGGTCGCTTCGTCGAAGAGCCGGAGCCGGTTCGGCCAGATGCCGAAGAGATGAAGCTGCGAGGGCTTCGGGTCCACTGGCGGCGCCGCCGTCGCCCGAAACGGCGAGGCGAGCGTCAGAACCGCCGCCGCGACGACGAGCCCCGCCCCTCGAAGGCTCACGGAAACACCAGGTCGAGCTTCCGCCAGTCCTGGGTCGCGCTGCCGCAGCCCGAGTGCCAATCCGGGTTGTTGTTCAGGTAGTCGGGAACCTGCGCCGGCCAGTAGCAGGTCTTGTAGCAATCGTAGAGATCCCGCTCGACCGGCTGGCAGAGCCCGGCCGGAGTCCCGGCGGCGTCGACCTCCCACCCCGGGGAGAAGATCGTGGTGCAGCCCGCCGGATAGTGGGGCGGCGGCTCCTGCAGGCCGCGGACTTCCCCGCCCTCGGCGTCGATGCGCTCGAACATGGCTTCCGCTTTGCGATTGACCGCTTTGAGATGCTTCATGGCTTGGTTTCTCCTACGCCGCTCGGCTTCTGTCGAAACGTTCCAGGAACGCGGGATTCCCTTCGAGGATTCTCGCATAACTCCGGAGCGTCAGCTCGGTCCAGCTCCGGATGTAGTCGCAGTAGTGCAGGTTGGGTTGGAATCGGTCGCCGTATCGAACCTGGGCCTCGTGATAGCAGCCGCCCGAGCAAAGGCTTCGCGCCCAACAGGTGTGGCAGTCGGTGCGGTTGTCGAGGTGGCCTTTCGCGAGGTGCTCGGTTCTCTTCGCGGCGTCGATTCCCGTCGAAACGTGTCCAAAATCGTGATCGCCCGCTCCCGCGAATCGATGGCAGAGTCCGAGGTCCCCTTCCGGCGCCACGCCGAGAAGCCCGACGCCGGCTCCGCAGGGATAAGCTTTCGAGACTCCCTGGTGCACCTCGCCCATCATGTCGGCCATGTTGGCGAAGCCGGTGTAGTGGTTGCGGAGCGCGCCCTCCACGTACTCCTCCGAAAGGATCTCGAACTGCTCCAGAAGCCGGGTGAATCCGTCTTCGCCGAGCGAGTAGTCGCGGCCGGGGGACGAGGTGACGGGCGCGAACCCGACTTCGTAGAAGCCCATCTCGTCCACGAGATGCTGCCGGGTGCGCAGGAGATCGAGGGTCTTCGAGGTGACGGTGACCCTGGCGCCGATCGGGCGGCCACGGTGGACCTTCAGGAGCTCGCGGATCCGCGGCGCGACGACGTCGTAGCTTCCCATGCCGGTCGAATAGACCCGCATGCCGTCCTGGTACTCCTTGGGACCGTCGATGCTGACCGTGACCCCGATGTTGTTCTCGGCGAGCCACTGGACGATCGCGGGCGTCAGGAGCGTCGCGTTGGTGGTCAGGCTGAAGTCGATGAACTGGCCCTCTTCCGCCGAGCGCCTGCGGGCATAGGCCACCGTCGGCTGGATCACTTTGAAATTCAGGAGGGTCTCGCCTCCGAAGAACGTGAGCTGGAGCTTCTGGCCCTTCTTCGCCTGTGCGAAGAGAAGATCCACGGACTGCCGGGCGACTTCCTCGTTCATGACGCTCGCCGTCTCGGCTTTCGCGAGACGATCGTCGCCGTACTCGTAGCAGTAGCGGCAGGCGAGGTTGCAGCTGTTGGTGACGTTGAGAACGAGGGAGCTCAGAGGCGGCGGCGCGAAGGCGTCTCCCTTGGCCGCCTTCGCCGGCATCGGAATCAGCTCCGGACCGGGACGCTTCACGGCTCCGACGTGCGCGAGCTCGCGCAACACCTCCGCCTTCGCCGCATCGGCCGCGAGCTCGACCAGAGGCTTCGGCCCGCTCTCGAGCGCGTCGAGGACGAAGCGCGCGTCGGAATCGAGCTCGACGAAGATCGACGACGGCACGAGGAAGGCGTAGTGGCGTCCTCCCACCTCCATGCGATGCATCTCCGAGCGGTAGACCAGGCTCACGGAAAGACCTCTTTGAAGTCCCAGTAGGTATAAATGGGAGGAGCGACGATGAGGTGCGCCCGGCCGCGGAGCGGACGGCTAGCCCCCGTGGGCGTGTAGCTCGCCACCGCCCAGACGTCGCCCATGTTGTTGGTCGCTCTCTTCCGCTCGGCATTCGGTCCGTCGAGGTTCGGGGTGAAGAAACCGTTCGCGTCGATCGCGCCCACGTACCGCAGATCCTCGTCGTCGTGGATCACGTGGTACTCCTCGAGGCTCCAGGTCGGCGCGACCACGTTGAGCTCGACGTCGTCGGCCGTCAGGGGCTCTCCGTCCGGGCCGTTTCCGAAGGCGACGGCCTCGAACTGAATGAACTGCTTGGCGATGGCGCCACCGCCCGTGCGGGCTAGACCTTCCTGCGGGCGCACCTGCACGTAGTCGATCCGGTCGTACACCGCGAGAGCGTTCAGGGCCGTCGTTCCTCCGACACGGACGTTTCGCCGTCCCGGAGGCGCGTCGGACTGGACCGAGACCTCGATCTCGATACGGTCCGGCGTCTGCGACTTGACCCGGGTGACGCCCAACCCGGGACCGAGATCGATGTCGCCGGGCGCGACGGACGCGGGGAAGTTCGCGCCGGCGATGCGGAGCGCCGCCGTGGCCGAGCCCTCCGCCGGGGCCGCGACCGCCTTCGGCCAGACGCCGGCGATGCGCGCATCGGAGAGGAGCCGTACCATCCGCACGTCGAGGCCGAGCTCTCCGTACTCACCGCGGAAGAAGCGCCCCTCGAGCGTGCT
>DAISKN010000048.1:0-17442 GCA_036820975.1 Acidobacteriota bacterium
GGCTTCGAGGCGGGGGACCGCCATGGCGAGGACAACCGCGCCCACGGCATAGAGAAGCGGTGTCCCGAACGAGCCCAGGGCTCGTTTCGCTCTCGCGTCGACCGTCCCGCGCATTGGCCGCACTCCCTTCCGAAGCGGTGAAGAGCCTAAGGGCCGTGGAACGGAAAGGCAACTCATTGAACGCGTCGCTTCTGCTCTTCGTTTTGCGGCGCCTCTCGTTCCGTACCCCGGGCACGGAAAGCGCGCGACCGGGTACACTGAAGCCATGTTCCATCGTGTACCTCTTCAGCTGTCGCTCTCGACGCTCTTCGCCATCCTCGCGTCCGCGTCCGCGGATGCCCAGGGGCCCGGTGCGGGCCTCGACGGCGGCGCCCTTTACCAGCGGTATTGCGCGCTCTGTCACGAAGCGGACGGGACAGGGTACGCCGCTGACAACGCCCCCTCCCTGGTGTCCCCGTCGTTCCTCTCGACGGCGACGGACGAGTTCCTCTTCGACGCGACCGCCTACGGGCGACCGGGCACGGCCATGGCCGCCTTCGGGTCGGACCTGGGCGGGCCGCTCGAGCCCGACGAGATTCGGGCGATCGTGGCCTGGTTGAGACAAAAGGGCCCCGTGGAACCGTTGGCGCTCGATCCGAATCCGGTGACGGGTGACGCAACCCTCGGCAGCCAGGTCTACGCGGCGGAGTGCGCGCGCTGCCATGGAGCCCGGGGAGAGGGAGTGGAGGCGGTGAGCCTGTCGAACCCGCGATTTCTCGCGAGCGCGAACGACGCCTTCGTGCAGCACGCGATCCGCGAGGGGCGCGAGGGCACGGAGATGATGGCCTATGGAAGTCTTCTCGCTCCGGATCAGATCGCGGCTTTGACGGCCTTCATCCGGACCTGGGCCAGGCCGCTCGAGACTGCGCGGCCGGTCGCAGGGGTCCCGACACCGATAGAGCCCCTCCTGCACGCCAACGGTCCGCGGCCCGACTTCGCGCTGCGGGAGGGACTCTACCTCGCCGCGGACGATCTCAAGGCGGCGCTCGACCAGAAGGCCCGGGTGGTGCTGGTCGATGCCCGGCCGATGTCGGACTGGATCGCGTCTCACATCCCCGGCGCGGTTCCCGTTCCCTACTACGACGTAAACGCTCTGGCCGAGAGCCTCCCAAAGGACGGGACGATGATCGTCGCTTACTGCGCCTGTCCGCACGCCGCCTCGGGCGAGGTCGTGGAATACCTCCGCGGGTTGGGGTTCCCGGCTACGGCGATCCTGGACGAAGGGTTCCTGGTGTGGGTGGAGCGAGGTTATCCCGTCGTTCCCGGCGTGCCCCCGGAAGCTCCGCGCTGAGCGCGGCGCGAGGGAGCTGGAGTTTCGCCAGTTACTTCAGAACGTCTCTCAGCATCGCCCCGAGCGTGGCCTCATCCATTCGTCGGTTCGGATCCTCGCTGATCTTCTGGTGAAGCCAGTTCGCGGGCTTCGGCGGCGCGGGACCCCCTTCCCACTTCGCCCCTCTTCCGTACGCGAAGTACACGTCCCAGGCCATCTGCATCTTGGTCCCGAGAACGGGCGCGGCGAGAGTTCCGAGAGCGTTTGCTCCGTCCCAGTAGTGGCGGACCCGCGGGTCCGATATCAGCTCTCGAGAACGAATGGATTCTTCGTAAGTGTCGTTTCTAAGCGCGGCCGTCCAGACGATGGAAACCCGCAGAGAGTCGTCGTCGATCCCGCTCAAAACCTTCTGCACCACACGGGCGCCAGCCTGGCAGGTCCCTCACGTGGGAGAAAGAATGACGACGAGCCGGGGAACGCTCGACTGGCGGTCGAAGTCGGAAACGAGCGGCTCGAGGTCCGGTCCGAGCGGTGTCACGAGCCTCTGGGCGAAGCTCGACCCCGAGGTCGCGGCGAGGAGCGAAACCGTTGCCGATAGCGTGAGGAAAGGTTTGCGCATGAAGGTCTCCATTGGATTCTGCACTCTAGCAACTCGCGCGCTCGAATCGCAATTACCTACGGAAGGTCACGCTCTCCGCTTGCGACCCGGCGGGCGCCTTTTCTCCGCCCTTTTCTGTGCCCGGAGCCAATCGCGGTGGCGCTCGCGAAGCCTCGCGATCGCTTCGATGACATCGGATTTTCGCTTTGCGGGTTTCCTGGGGGGCATGGATCCTACTCCCGCGCTACTGCACCCGGGGCGGCAACATATAGAGCGTCATGGCGAAGACCAGGTACACCATGATCACCAGCACCCCGACGAACCACGCCGAGCGGCCGCTGTTCGTAACCAGGAACGCCGTCATCGTCGCGAACAACATCATGACGACGGCGCCCGGCCAGAACTGCAGGTTCATCGGCGTCGGCCCGAGGACGTAGCTGAGCAGAACCAGTACCGGCGCCACGAAGAGCGCTATCTGGGCCGCGCTCCCGAGGGCGATGCCCACGCTCAAGTCCAACCGGTTCTTCCACGCTCCGGAGAACGCCGAGGCCATCTCCGCCGCGGCGCCCACCAGCGCCACCACGATGAAGCCCACGAAGGCCGGCGTCATCCCGAGCTCCGCGGAGGCGCCTTGCACCGACTCGACGAAGATTTCGCTGACGAGCGCCACCACGACCGTGACTCCGGCGAGGGTCGCGAGCGCGAGTCCGATCGGCCAGGGGGCTTCGTGGCCCTCGTCCTTTTCCGCGCTGGCGAATTCTTCGCGATGGGTCTTGAGCGTGAACACGAGGCCCAGGCCGTAAGCTGCGATGAGCAGCACGGACAAGCCCACGCTCAGCGACTGCGTGAACGCGGCCGACCCGACCGAGTCGACTTCGGCGACTGCGGAGGGAATCAAGAGGGCGATGGTGGCGAGAAACAGCAAGCCCGCCTGGAGCCGGGCGCCCGCCCGGTTGAACTCCTGCACGTGGTGCTTGATTCCGCCGATGAGGAAGGAGGCGCCCAGCATGAAGAGCGTGTTGGTGACGATCGCCCCGGCGACGGAGGCCTTCACCAGCATGTACTCTCCGGCGGCGAGCGCGGTGAGCGCGATGACGAGCTCCGTCAGGTTCCCGAGCGTGGCGTTGAGGAGACCGCCGACGGAGTCGCCCGTTTTGGCCGCCACCGATTCCGTGGCATGGCTGAGAAGCGCCGCGAGCGGCACGATGGCGAGAACGGAGAGAAGGAACAGGAGCGTGTGCCGCTCCGGTACCAGACTCACGCCCGCGAAAACCGCGGGAACGAAGACCAGGAGCCAGAGGAGGGGATTGTGACGGATCTCCTTGAGCAGAAGGTTCATGGGAGTCCTCCAGAGCGGGAGTCTGAGCGGCGACCTGCCATCACAGGGGGGAGGTTATCCGACTTCGGCGCGGCGAAGACTCGTAAAACTACGAGGTCGAGAGGAAGATTTTACGGATCCCGCGAGTCTGCGGGCTTCGGGCAGCCAATTGCGGCGTATAGTTGTCTCGACGGGAGTGTTTCGATTCTTCTGCCCGCGTCGAGAAAGGAATCCGCATGAGAACCCATTCGAGCCCCGGTAGAGGAGGGATTTCGGCCCTCACGGTGCTGAGCCTTCTCTTTTCCGAGATGGTCCCCCTGTTGCCCGCCCAGACTGCCCCCGCCTCCGAAGCGGACGAAGTGGAGGTCGACGGAGGATGGCCGCGCACCTTCCCGATGCCGAGCGGCGGGACCGTGGTCATCTACGTGCCGCAGGTGGCGAGCTGGAACCAGCAAAAGCACCTCGTGGCCTATAGCGCCGTGGCCTACACGGCCCCGGGAGCCACGAAGCCCGACCTCGGCTCGATAAAGCTCGAGACGGATACCGCGGTCTCCGTGGAGGAGCGGCTGGTCCGCACCGGGACGATCGATCTGACCGAGTCGAACTTCCCCAAGCTCTCGCGCCAGCAGACGGCGGAGGTCACCACGTTCATCCGGGACTCCATTCCGGAGAAGGACCGAGTCCTCGCGCTCGATCGCGTGTTGGCCGCCATCGAGACCAGCGAGATCGTTCCGAAGGAGGTCACGGGGCTCAAGGCCGATCCGCCACCCATCTTCTTCAGCAGCACTCCGGCGATTCTGGTGAATCTCGACGGAGAACCGGTCTGGGGCCCCATCAAGGAGAACGACCTCCGCTTCGCGATCAATACCAACTGGGATCTGTTCGAGCATGGTCCTTCGAAGACGTTCTATCTTCGATACGAAACCTCCTGGCTCAAGGCATCGGACATCAAGGGGCCATGGACTCCCGCGGGCGATCTCCCGGGAAGCTTCGCGAAGCTTCCCGCCGACGAGAACTGGAAGGAGGTCAAGACGGCGCTTCCCGGAAAGAAGCTCGATCCCAAGAAGGCGCCCAAGGTCTTCGTGAGTCTCGAGCCGGCCGAGCTCATCCTGCTCCAGGGAAAGCCGAAATACGAGAAAGTCGAAGGCACCACGCTCGTCTGGGTGAGCAATACGGAGAGTGACATCTTCGGCATCGGCAAGGTGGGTGCGATGACGCTCTATTATCTCGTCGCCGGACGATGGTTCTCGGCGTCGGATTTCACAGGCCCGTGGACGTTCGCGACCACGGCGCTTCCCGAAGACTTCAAAAAGATCCCTCTCGAGCATCCTCGATCCCGCGTCCTCGCCTCCGTACCGGGAACGCGCCAGGCGGCGGAAGCGATTCTCGTGGCGCAGATTCCGGAAACGGCGCGCGTCAACATCAAGACGCTGAAGGCGCCCGAGGTCTCGTATCAAGGAGAGCCGAAGTTCGAGGCCGAGCCCGGCGCGGCTCCTGTCCAGAGCGCCGTCAACACCGACAAGGACATCTTCAAGATCGGCGACATGTACTACATGTGCTACAACGGCGTCTGGTTCTCCTCGAAGGAACCGAACGGACCCTGGGAGGTCGAGACCAACGTTCCCAAGGAGATTTACCAGATTCCCGCGAGCTCCTCCCACCACCACGTCACCTACGTCACCGTCGAGGACGACGACGATGACGATGACTGGGCCACGTTCGCGGTCGTGGCCGGCTACACGGGAATGATGATTGCCTGGGGCTGCGTGGTCTGGGGGAGCGGCTGGTACTACCCTCCCTACATCGGATATGGCGGTTTCTATCCCGCCTACTATCCCCGCTACGGCGCCTACGGCTACAGCGCCTGGTACAACCCGTACACCGGCGGCTACGGACGCGGCGTCGCCGCCTATGGCCCCTACGGCGGGGCCGGCGCCGGAGCGCGCTACAACCCGCGCACGGGAACCTATGCCCGAGGGGCTTCCGCATGGGGACCGTACGGATCGCGCGGCGTCGCGGAGGCGTGGAACCCTCGAACCGGCACCTACGGTCGGACGCGCCAGGGATCGAACGTCTACGGAAGCTGGGGCGCCACTTCCGTCCAGCGCGGCGACGACTGGGCGCAGACGGCGCGGACCACGAATCGGGCGACGGGAACGACCACGCGGGTAACGCGGACCGACGAAGGCGCCATGGCGAGCCGCCGCGGCGCGGGGGGCGGTGCGGTGGCCGTCGGCTCGGGCGGAGACGTCTATGCGGGCCGCGACGGAAACGTCTATCGCCGGGAAGACGGCAACTGGCAGAAGAACGACGGCGGAAACTGGAACAACGTCGATCCTCCGCAGAGGACGACTCCGTCGACGACGAGATCCACCACCACGCGCTCGACGACGTCGCGCAGCACCATGGATTCTTCGACCTACGGCCAGCTCGAGCGCGATCGCTCTACGCGCGCCGAGGGCTCGCAGCGAACGAAGGACTACAGCTCCTATAAAAGCGGGAGCAGCAGATCGACGGGGAGCTACCGCGCGAGCGGCGGCGGCGCTCGCCGCAGCGGCGGCGGTCGGCGGCGGTAGCGAGTCGGAGACCGTATTTCTTTCGTAACCATCCTGGTAGTTTTACGAGTTCTTTACAGGTGACGCGTCCGTTAGTCTCGGGGCGTGGTCTCATCGACGTCCTCCGTCCTCCTGGCGGCTCCGCACCACGGGCTCGCCGAGGGCATCCGGTCGCTTCTAGGGACGGCGTTCGACGCGGTGGTGATGGTTGCGGACGAGAGGTCGCTGTGTGAAAGCGCGCAGCGACTCGAGCCGCGATTGGCGGTCGTGGACCTGGCGCTCGCCCATGGAGATATCTGCGGGTTGATCCACCGTATTCGACTCGGTTGTCCCGGATTGAAGGTGATCCTGCTCAGCACTCATGACGAGCCGGCCATCATCGAGGCAGCCTTGAAAGCGGGGGCTGAGGGGCTTGTCGCCAAGCGGGCGATTGCCACGGACCTCCTGCCCGCGGTAGAAGATGTTCTCCGAGGAGAGCGGCACTTCCCCCCATCGCAGGATTTCAGATGAAACTCGAAGACGTCATCGAACGCTCTCGTGAGATCTGCCGCCCGTTTCGCATCACCGATGGAGACAAATTCCGGCTCGACGACGTGGACGCGGGCGATACCGGGCATCTCGGGGCCGAGGACAAGCCCCGGGCCAAGGAAGCCCTCCAGACGGGCGTCGATGCGCTCGCCGAGCTCCAGGACATGCTCTACGCGCAGGACCGATGGGCCGTGCTCCTCGTCTTCCAGGCGATGGACGCCGCCGGCAAGGACGGGGCCATCAAGCACGTTATGTCCGGCGTCAATCCCCAGGGCTGTCAGGTCGCGTCGTTCAAGGCGCCCTCCGCCGAAGACCTCGACCACGATTATCTCTGGCGCTGCCAGAAGCATCTCCCGGAGCGGGGACGAATCGGGATCTTCAACCGTTCCTACTACGAGGAAGTGCTCGTGGTGCGGGTTCATGAGGAGATTCTTCACAAGCAGAAGCTCCCGCCCGCCCTCGTCACCAAAGACATCTGGAAAGACCGCCTGCGGGACATCCGCTGCTTCGAGCGGTATCTCTCGGGAAACGGCGTCATCGTTCGGAAGTTCTTCCTCCACGTCTCCAAGAAAGAGCAGAAGCGGCGCTTTCTCGAGCGCATCGACGAGCCCGAAAAGAACTGGAAGTTCTCTCCAACGGACGCGCGCGAGCGCGGACACTGGAAGGACTACATGAAGGCCTACGAGGCCGCGATCCAGGGCACCGCGACCAAGGAGTCCCCGTGGTTCGTGGTCCCGGCCGACAACAAATGGTTCACCCGGGTGGTGGTGGCTGCGGCGATCATCGATGCTCTCGCCTCTATCGACCTCCACTATCCGAAGGTCGGCAAGGAGAGGCTCAAGGAGCTGGCGGAGGCGAAGAAAGGGCTCCTGGCGGAGTAGCGAGCTCCTCCGCGTCGCTCCCGGTCGCCTCACCCTCTCGAAGGCGGGGCCCCCTCGGAATCAGTATCGCCCGCCGAGCGATGATGGCGATACCCTCGGTTGAGCCAAGCGACGAGCGCTCCCGTATCGACGAGGGTCGATTCTCAACGGCGGTAGGAGGACAGGTCGGGCGGTCCCTCGAGAATGCCCACCAGGTCCCCTGCGAGTTCGAGGCATGTGCCGCCCTGCGTCTCCTCATCGACCTCGAGATGGGCCTCGAGAGCCTCCCGCAACACGGCGGATTGCGACCGCCCGCGGCGCTTCGCCGCCACCCGCAGGCGGGCCGCGAGGACGTCGGGTAGTTTCACGGTGACCATGACTATTGTAGTACGCCTCCGACACCGTACGAATTACCAGGGCGATCCCGGGCGGCGCAACCTCCGCCCGGCTTGCGCCGACCTGGCGCCACGGCGGATGCTGGCATCCGCGAGGTGATGCCGTGACCACGAGTGCGATCCTGGCCGTCTTTCTGGCCACTGCCGCTGCCCAGGAGGCGACGGAAGACATCGATACCTTCATGAAGAAGGTGCTCGAGAACCGTTCGGTCAACTGGGAGATGTATCACGACTACTTCGGCCGGGAGCGGGCGAGGCTCTCGATCGAGGGCACGCTCGACGAAACCCTCCACGGCTTCGAACGGGAGTATCTCTGGTTCGTGAAGGACGGATATCCGGTCCGAAGTCCGGTGAGCGTCGACGGCGTGCCGGTATCCTCCGAACAACGCGAGCGGGAGGAGACCGAGTGGATCGAGCGCCTGAGGGAGCGGAAACCGGCGAACGGGCCCGACCGGGAGCAGTTTTTCGGGTTCGAGTTCGAGCCGGGTAGATTCTTCTACGCAGGTCGCGAGACGTTCGAAGGCCGGGACGTCGTCGCAATCGAGTACTACCCTCGAAACGCCCCGTGGAGCGAGGACGAAGAGGCAGACGAGAAGGACGAGGACGAGAAGAACGAGAAGAACGAGAAGGAGGACGAGAAGGAGGACGAGAAGGAGGCCGAGAAGGAGGCCGAGATCGAGGCCAAGCTCGGCAAAGTCTTCTACGTCACCATGCTGGTCGATCCGGCGGAGCACCAGGTCGTCCGGATGACGCTCGAGAATGCCGGCCTCGATTTCCTTCCGGCGCGGTGGCTCGTGCATGTAGACGAAGTCGAGGTATCGCTCACCATGGATCAGCCCATCGACGACGTCTGGCTCACCCGGGACATGGAAGCCTACGGAAAGGTGACCACGGCGGCCGGGAGCCTCGAGGTCCGCTACCGCTCGACGTTCTACGACTACGGAAAGACCCGGACCGGGGTGAAGTTCCGCTTTCCACCCCGGGGAATCAGCAAACCCGAGAAGCCCAAGCCATGAGGCTTCTCCTTCCGGCGATCGTCCTTCTGGGCGGGGCCGGGGTGGCGACGGGGGAGTCGCGGATCGCGCTCGTCCTCGTCCACGGCAACCACTCGATTCCCGACGAAGAGGTCACGAAGATCGCCGGGGTCGCGGCGGGGCAGGCGTTCGCCCCCGAAGATCGGGAGGCGATCGAGGCCCGGCTTCTATCGAGCGGAAAGTTCGAGAGCGCGGAAGTGCGGATTCGCTACCGCGGCCTCGCCGAGTCGAGCGACGTCGCTCTGGTGCTTCTCGTACGGGAGAAGCGTTCGGTCTCGAGCCGTTTTCTCGCGGCCCCGATTTTCGATCTCACCGACGAGTACGGTCTCACCCTGGGGGCCCGCCTGGCCTTCGTCGACGTCTTCGGCGAGGGAAGCCGAATCGCCTTTCCCCTGAGCTGGGGCGGAGAGCGTCAACTGGGAGTGGAGGGCGCTATCGATCTGGGCGAGTGGAGCTCGGCCCGCTTCGACATTTCTCGATCCCGCGAAGTGAACCCTCATTACGACACTCCCGACAACCGTCTCTCGGTAGGAGGCGGTTACGGCTGGAAACGCGGGCTCGTCGGGGTCGACGCGGGCGGCCGCTGGAGCGACGTGGACTTCGACCAGCTCGACGAAAGCTTCACCGACCTGGGAGCCCGGATCGCCCTCGACTCGCGCAGGGATCCCACGATTCCGGGGGACGCCTTCTACGCCGGCCTCGCCTGGCGCAGGTTGTTCTTCGAGAGCACGCGCGCCGACGTGAACCAGTACGTGTTCGACCTCCGGGGCTACAAGCGACTCGCGGGGCAGGCGCTCCTCGCGAGCCAGGTCTACTGGACGGTCGCCGACGGGTCGCTTCCCCCCTACGAGCGGCCTTTCGTCGGTGGAGGCAAGACCCTTCGGGGACACGCCCCCGGAGAGTACGTGGGGGACAACGCCGCTCTCGGCTCTTTGGAGCTGCGCCTCCCCTTGACCTCGGTTCTCTCGGTCGCGCGCGCGGGGGTGCACCTCTTCTTCGACACCGGCGCCGTCTACGACGAGGGCGGGAGCCTTCGCCGCGCCCGCTTCAAAAACGGGGCGGGCTTCGGCGGGTTCTTCCGGATCGCGATGATCGGAGTGCGCGCCGATCTGGGCTTCGATCTCGACGGCGGGACCCGTTTCCACGTGGGGTCGAGCTTCAAGTTCTAGAGTCGATTGCAATGCTCCCGCTGCGAAGAGACCGGGTCAAGGCTCCAGCGCTCGCAAAAAGAGGATCGCTCGCGGAATCGTGAACGTGTCGGAACATCCTGACGAAGCTCCATTCGGAGGCTTCATCGTGGCTCAGGGAATCATCGAAATCACCACGGGGACGATCCCTGCCCGGCCCAAATCGCCTCGACGTTATAGGCGGCAACCAGGGGATCCACCGTCGAACGGCCACGCTTTCTTTCTGCGCCTGGGCGACCAGCAACCTGTCGAAGGGATCCCGGTGATGGTTGGGGAGGGACGCCACGCGAAGAGCGTGAACGTGCTCGACGGGCATTCTCATCATTCCTTGAGATGCCAGGCGCCCGGGCACATAGATCTCGGGCGATTCGGGAAGTTCAAGTTTCCCGATCGAGCACTTTATCGCGATCTCCCAGGAGCTCGCTGCCGAAAAGTAGATGATGTTCTCGCCGTTTCCGATGAGTTTTCGCGGCCCCTCGTTGAGGGGTTCTTCTTCGGCGAACCACCACAAGTGTCGATCAGGACGTTCATTCGAAGAGCTTCTGGATCTCTGCGGGAAGTGGGGCGTCGAAGTCCTCCGCGATCCACACCTTCCCGCGGTCCATCCCCGGAACGCGTTCCTTCGGGCTTCCGCGGAAAGGAACGAGGCGTGCCACCGGCTTGCCCGCTTTAGAGATGATGATCTCCTCTCCCGCCGCAACACGCGCGAGGAGCCGTGAAAGGTGGGTTTTCGCCTGGTGGACGTTTACCTCAGTCATGGATTCATATTGGACTAAGTCCATGACTTAGCCAAAGGCCGTATGGCTGCGACGGCGGTCGATTCGTGCGGTCAGTCGAGTACACTTTCCCGCGGCCCGTAAGGCCAGACTCGAGAGAGCTGACGGACGCCAAGGAAAGGCTGCTGGCGCAAACTAGCGTGGCTGACGACGTGGAAGAGACGCAATCCGAGCCCGGTGGACGTCCGCTCGTTGGGTGGCGGACCGTCTTTCCCCCGGCGCAGTGGCTCCCGCGCTACCGCGGCCAGTGGTTGTCGAAGGACGCGGTGGCCGGAATCACGCTGGCCGCGTATGCCATTCCCGTCTCTCTCGCCTACGCCTCTCTCGCGGGGCTCCCTCCCGAGTACGGCATCTACGGCTACCTCGTGGGCGGGCTCGGCTACGCTCTCTTCGGAAGCTCCCGCCAGCTCGCGATAGGACCGACGTCGGCGATCTCCATGCTCGTGGGCGCGACCGTGGGAGGCATCGCCCTCGGCGACCCGGCTCGATGGGCGGACATCGCCGCCCTCACCGCTCTCGTCCTCGCCGTCATCAGCATCCTCGCGTTCCTGCTGCGTCTCAGCAGCCTCGTGAGCTTCATCAGCGAGACCATCCTCCTGGGATTCAAAGCCGGCGCGGCCTTCACCATCGCCATGACCCAGCTTCCCAAGCTCTTCGGAGTCGCGGGGGGAGGGGAGCATTTCTTCGAGCGCGTCGTCGCCCTCGCGGGCCAGCTTCCCGAGACCAACCTCGTCGTTCTCGGCTTCGGGCTCGGAGCGCTCGGACTTCTTCTTCTCGGCGAGAAGGTCCTCCCGGGCCGGCCGGTGGCGCTCTTCGTGGTGGCGATGTCCATCGTGGCCATTTCCGTGACCTCCCTGAGCGAGGCGGGCTTCAAGACGGTCGGTGAGCTTCCCCAGGGACTTCCAGACATTCACTGGCCGTCCCTCCGGCTGCGCGACGTCGATGGGGTCCTGCCTCTGGCGTTCGCCTGTTTTCTCCTCGGCTACATCGAGAGCGTTTCCGCGGCGCGCACGCTCGCCCGGAAGAACGGCTACGAGATCGACCCGCGCCAGGAGCTCCTGGGGCTAGGCGTCGCCAATCTCTCCGCCGCGCTCGGTCAAGGGTATCCGATCGCCGGGGGCCTCTCTCAGTCGTCCGTCAACGACAAGGCGGGAGCGAAGACGCCGCTCGCGCTCGTCTTTGCTTCCGCCACCATCGCCCTGTGCCTGCTGTTCCTCACGGGTCTTCTCCGGAACCTCCCGACCGTCGTGCTCGCGTCGATCGTTCTGTTCGCGGTCAAAGGGCTCATCGACCTCCCCGAGCTCAAACGGCTTTTTCGCGTGAGCCGCTTCGAGTTCGCGATCTCCATGGTCGCTTTCGTCGGCGTGCTTCTCCTCGGCATCCTCAAGGGAGTGCTGCTGGCGGCGGTGGTGTCGATTTTGATGCTTCTGAGGCGGGCCGCCCGCCCGCACGTCGCTTTTCTCGGCCGCATTCCCGGCACGAGGCGCTACTCCGACCTCGAGCGTAACCCGGACAACGAGCGCGTGCCCGGAGCGGTGCTCTTCCGCGTCGAATCGAGCGTGATGTATTTCAACGCCGAGAACGTGCGCCAGGAGATCTGGAGAGAGATCCGCTCCCTCGACTCCAAGCCTCGGCTGGTGTTGGGAGACCTCTCGACGTCTCCTTATGTGGACGTTGCCGGAGCGCGGATGCTTCGAGAGCTGCACGATGAGCTGGCTGCGGCGGGTATCGCCCTCCGTCTCGCCGAGGCTCGCTCCGGTGTGCGGGATTTGCTTCGCGCCGAGGGACTCGAGGAGCGCGTCGGCTACTTCGGCCGCAGGGTCTCCGTCAACGACGTGCTGGAATCGTTTTTCGCGCCGGCCGATTCGCCCGTTGCCCTGTAGGATTTGTGGGCCCCCATCGTTCGGTCTAGCATCTAGCCACTATGTGTCGTTGGCTCGCCTACTCCGGGGCTCCCGTGCTCCTCGAAGAGCTTTTGTTCAAGCCCAAGCATTCGCTCATCGATCAGAGCATGAGCTCTCACTCTCCCGATACTCCGACCAACGGAGACGGCTTCGGCGTGGGCTGGTACGACGCGCGGGGACGGGCGGGTCTTTTTCGATCCATCCGCCCTGCCTGGAACGACTTCAACCTGCGGGAGATCGCGGCGCTCACCGAATCCTCCCTGTTCCTGGCTCACGTCCGCGCGACGTCCCAGGCCACGATCCAGGAGACGAACTGCCATCCTTTCCGCCACGGGCGCTGGCTCTTCGTCCACAACGGCGAGATCCAGGAGATCGAGAAGATCCGTCGCGATCTGCTGTTCCGCATCGACCCTCGCCTGTTTTCCGAGGTGCAGGGAACGACGGACTCGGAGGTGATGTTCTTTCTCGCCCTCACGTTCGGGCTCGAGAGCGAGCCCGTCGAAGCCGTTCAGCGGATGGCGGGTTTCGTCGAGGACGTGGCGCGAAAGAACGGTATCGCCGATCCGATCTGGATGACGCTGGGATTCAGCGACGGGAAGAAGCTGTATGCCGTGCGCTACGCGACCGACGGGGACGCCCCGACGCTCTACCACAGCCGGGCGATGGAGGATCTCTACCGGCTCAACCCGGCTCTTCGCGACCGCTTCTCCGCGGACGCCCGGGCCATCGTCTCCGAGCCCCCGGGTGAGGCGGCGGCCGGTTGGAGCGAGATTCCTCAGAAAACCGTTGCGATCGTCGATCGAGGGGAGATCTCGTATCGTCCTTTCGAACCGCGCGTTCCCTGATGCCAGGAAATTGGCGGCTCTCGAGGATTCGCGCGTGCGGCGTTCTCCTCGCAGGGTTCGCGATAGTTCCCGCCGCGCGGGGCGCGGCGCAAGAGCCCCACAAGCGGGTGCTCATCCTGCACTCCTTCGGCCGGGACTTCGCCCTCTATGCCGAGGTCGCTTCCAGTTTCCAGACCGATCTGGCGCGGCTCTCGCGCGGAACGGTGGAGTTCTACGAAGCTTCGCTCGAAACGGCGCGATTTGCCGAGAACACCAATGAAGCTCCGCTCGTCGGCTACCTCGAAGCGCTGTTCTCGGAGCAGCCCATCGACCTACTCGTCTCCATAGGAGGCCCGGCGGCCCGATTCTGCCTCCGGCAGCGCGAACATCTCTTCCCGTCCACGCCGCTCCTCGTGGCCGGCGTCGACAGCCGGTGGGTCGAAGAAGTGTCCAAGGCGGACAACGCGACCGCCGCCCCTATTTCCCTCGCCCTCCCCGCAGTCATCGAGAACATCCTGCGCGTCTTGCCCGACACCAAGGAGATCTACATGGTGCTGGGAGGCTCACCCCTCAGCCGGCTCTGGCTCGCGGAGACGAAACGGGAGTTCCAGCCCTTCTCCGACCGGGTTCGCTTCTCCTGGACCAATGAATGGTCGCTCGAGGAGATGAAGAATCGAATGGCGGATCTCCCGCCCCACAGCGCCATCTTGTTCGGGGAGCTCAGCGTCGACGCCGCTGGGGTTCCTCACGCGCGCTACACCGCGCTCGAAAGCATTCACGCCATTGCGAGCGCTCCCGTCTTCGGACTGTTCGATTCGCAGCTCGGGCGGGGCATCGTCGGGGGGCCGCTCGTCCCCGTATCGAAAGCGGGCGAGCAGGCGGCCGCGGTGGCGCTTCGAATCCTCGAGGGCGAGCCCGCCGCGAGCCTCGCCGTGCCGGCGCTGACGCCGACCGTCCTCGCCTACGACTTTCGAGAGCTCGAGCGCTGGGGAATCCGCGAGGCTCTTCTTCCGGCGGGTGCCAAAATTTCGTTTCGCCACCCTTCCATGTGGGATGAGTACCGTAGACCCCTGTTGATAGGATTGGCCATCGTGGCCTTGCAGGCAGCCCTCATCGGCGCGCTGTTCTTGAATCGCTCCGGGCGCCGGGTTGCCGAGGAGGAGGCCCGCGCGCTGGCGCGGCGCCTTCTTACCGCGCAGGAGGACGAGAAGAGACGGCTCGCGAGAGAGCTCCACGACGATTTCAGCCAGCGGCTCGCGCGGCTCTCAATCGACGCGGCCCGGGTGGAGCGATCGCTTTCTCCCTCCCCCGAAAAAGAGTCCGCCCGAACCATGCGGGCAGATCTCTCACGCCTTGGCGACGACGTGCATGCGCTCGCCTACCAGCTCCATCCCTCGGTGCTCGACGACCTCGGATTGAGCGAAGCGCTGAAGGTGGAGTGCGAGCAATTTTCCCGAAGGGAGTCGATTCACGCGCAGTTGAGCTCGTTCGAGGCGCCCTCGGAGCTACCTTCCGAGGTCTCGGTTTGTCTCTTCCGCATCGCCCAGGAGGCACTGCGCAACGCGGCCCGGCACTCCCGCGCGAGCCGGGTGGGTCTCTCGGTCACGACCACGAACGGCAGCCTGCGATTGAGGCTGAGCGACGACGGAGTCGGTTTCGTGCCGGCGCAGCGACGGGCCAGGAGCCTTGGCCATGCCAGCATGAGGGAGAGGGCGCGCCTTCTGGGCGGGACGCTCGAGATCGAGAGCGCTCCCGGGCGCGGCACGACGGTGAACGTCTCGTTGCCGCTGAAGGAGGGCTCCCCGTGAGCCACCCGCGAATCCTGTTGGCCGACGACCACCGGATCCTGGCCGAAGGCCTGAAGGAGCTCCTGACCCCGGAATTCGAGCTCTTGGGGATCGTCAAGGACGGCCGGGCGCTTGTGGAAGAGGCGAAGAAGCTGCGGCCGGACGTGATCGTGGCCGACATCTCCATGCCCCATCTGAATGGGATCGATGCGCTCGCGCAGCTGAAGAAGAACGATCCGCGCGTCAAAGTCGTCTTCCTGACCATGCACCGGGAAGTGGCCTACGCCAGACGCGCGCTCGAAGCGGGTGCCTTCGGGTTCGTCTTGAAGCACTCGGCGCCCGACGAGCTGGTGATGGCGATTCGCGCGGCCTTGAACGGTCAGAAATACATCACCCCGGCTCTCGCGGGAGAGGTTTTCGAGTCGATCCAGAACCACCCCGGGTCCTCGAACGATCCGGTAGCGTCGCTCACGCCGCGGCAGAGAGAAATCCTGCAGCTTCTGGCCGAGGGCAAGACGGCAAAGGAGATCTCCACCATCCTCGATATCTCGACACGAACGGTGGAGTTTCACAAGTACGAGATGATGCAGTCGGCGGGAATACACACCAGCGCCGAGCTCGTTCATTTCGCCATCAAGCACGGCGTGGTCGAGATCTGACCCCGTCACCCCGTAGATCCTTCTTCCCGCGCTCGTAGTTTTACGAGTTCCCGGAGCCAGCTCCGTCCGTTAGCCTTGCGTTTCTCAGCGCGCCAGGAAAGGTACGGAAACCATGAGAGCCTCGAGATCGTGGGGAGCAGCCTCGTTCGGGCTGGCGCTCTTGCTGGCGTCGGCCCTGCCGGCACGAACGGCCGGGGCAAAGCCCATTTTCGGCTCGGATCCCGAGGGGTTGAAGCGGACCGACAGCCTCATCAAGTAGGCGGAGGAACTGGTCAAGGAAACCACCTCCGCCCGGGAGCAGATCACAAAGACGCTCGATACCTACAACTCCATCTTTGCCGACGACGTCAAGGACGTCCGCAAGGCGTACAAAGGGGTCGAAGGCGAGATGGGGAAGAGCGAGAAGAAGCGGGATGACGTCCGGAAGAAGCTGGACGAGATGAAGGTCGAAGCCGAAGCGTACTTCACCGGCTGGAGCGAGAGCTTGGCACAGATCGGCAATCCGGACTTGCGCAAGAGAAGCGAAGCGCGCATGACGGAAACGCACGGTCAGTTCGATGGCATCCTCGACGCGGTCCGCGAGGCCCGGGAGGCGTACGAGCCCTTCATGACCAGCTTGAAAGACCAGTGGACGTACCTCGGGCACGACCTGAACCCGAGCGGCATCTCGAGCCTGAAGCCCGACGCCGACAAGCTCAACGTCCAGGCGAAGGGGCTGTTCGGGAAGATCGACGCGGGTACGAAGAAAGCCAACGAGTACATCGACTCGCTGCGCGTGTCGCGACCCGTGACCTAACGACGGGCTCCGGTCGGGTCTACCCGGGCCGGAGCTTTCCGCTCGAGCAGTTCCTCCTCGCACGAGACTTCCGTCAACCCTTGGCGTACGGTGGTGCCTCCGCAGTAGCTCTTCCCGTCCGCCATCGGATTGTTGAGGTAGGCCAGGATGCTCGCGCAGGTTTCGTCTTCCGCGGGCTGGACCTTGCAGGTTCCCGCGTAGCCGGAGTTCTTGAAGCAACAAGGCTGCTTGGACGGCTCGGACTGAGGTCGTTCTACCGGCCCTCGCGCGAACGTGAGCGTGGCTGCGACGGCGACGATCACCAGGACGCCATCAAAGAACATGCTCTACTCCTTTGAGCCAATTGTAGGCTCGTCCCAAGTCAGGCCTCGCAAATTTTCCTCCTTGGCCTCGACGTTTCACGAGTTCCCCGACGCCTCCTTCCTCTTTTACCTTCGCTGCATTGAGGGGGTCTCGCCCACGACCTCACGGGCGGCGACGTCCGACCTCTCCTCCTCGTCGGAGCGTGCGGAGTGACCTGGGACGGGGCGTCCGAGACCGACTTCGTCTTCCGGTTCGGAGCGGGTCTCAAGGTGCTCTTCGGGGGCCTCGGGCTCCGCGTCGATGTGGTGGACCATCTCGTGGTCGATCACTTCCTGAGCGGAGACAGCGAGCACGACATCCACCCGACCGCCGGGTTTATGATTGGCTTCTAACGGGAGCTCAGGCGACAGGCGCCAACCCCGAATCGCGGATGCGGTCGTCCCGCGTGAGGATAGTAGCTCCCGTGACTCGCGCGGTAGCGACGATGATGCGGTCCGCGGGATCTCGATGGAACGTGTCGGGAAGCGCGGCTACCTCGGCCGCTACCGCGGGCGTGATCGCGAGTCGACGAACGAGGGGCGGGGCGGTCGCGCGCTCGAGCCAATCTCG